>DASRXE010000266.1:0-15031 GCA_035654315.1 Brevundimonas sp. | reverse complement strand
CGTCGAGGGTGATGACGATCTCGTCGGAGTCTTCCTCGACCGCCTCCGCCAGCGACACGGCGAAGGGGGCGTCGACCTCGACCGGCAGCGGCTCCAGGGTGATGCCGCACGTCTGGGCGAGGCTGGCCCGCACCCGACCGGCCAGCCGCCAGCCGCCCGGCGAGGGCGCGAGGGTCACCTCCGCAACGAACCTGTCCAGCGAAGCCAGGTCCAGGGCCTTGGCGATGCGGGCTCGCGCCACCGCGTCCGGCTCGAGGGTCCGGGTTACGCCGCCACCAACCTGATGGAGCCGCACGGGCTCGCTGTAGGGCAGGTCCACGCCGGTCATCCATTGATCTCCGCCCAGTCGGGCCGCGTGGTGACGGCCTTGAAATCCTGCGCCGCCAACCGGGCGCGGCTGGCCAGCGCATAGCTCGCCAGCGCCTTTCCCGTCGCCGGATCGTCGCTCTCGAAAACGTTGCGCGCCAGCCCCTCCGCCAGGGCGCCGGCATCGCCGTCGCGCAGGGGCGGCTCATACGCGGACATGCGGCCGTACAGGGCCTCGCCCAGCTTACGCATCTTCTTGCCGACGGAGATGTCCCCGACGCCCAGTTCGCGAAGGGCGTGGTCGAGGGCGGACACATAGGTGTCGAACAGGGCCTGCCCCGCCTCGGCGCCATGCTCGCCTTCGTCCCGCAGCCGCATGACCAGCAGCAGCACGTGCAGGGTGTACAGTTCAAAGCGGGCGTCGATCCGGTCGGCGACGCCCACCCGCGTGTAGAAGCCGGGGTCACGCGCCTGCCGCACCGCCAGTTCATAGAGGGGCTCGCCCAGACGCTCGCGGGGACGGGTTCGGAACAGATTCTGAAGCATGATCATGCGGCCCCTTTTCCGCCGCGCCGTTGAACTAAGGCTCGGGTCCGGTTAGGTCAAAGACCTTGTTCTCTCGCAGGCGTCGTCCATGCTCCGTACCAAGCTCCTCTTCGCCGCCCTCTCGGCCGCCGCGCTGACCGCCGGGTGCGCTCCGATCGTGGGCCAGAACGGCTTCCAGGCCATCGACGCCAAACCGGCGGACATCGTGGCCGGGACCGACACCAAACAGACCGTGCTGACCAAGCTGGGCACGCCGTCGACGACCTCGACCTTCGAGCGCGACAACGTCTGGTACTACATCAGCCAGGTGACCGAGAAATACACCTACAACCTTCCGCAGGTGACCCAGCGGACGGTCACCGAGATCACCTTCAACGACACCGGCCAGGTGGCCGAAGTCCGCACTCTCGGGCTCGACGACGGTGAGCAGATCGCGATGAACCGGCGCGAGACTCCCACCCGCGGTCGTCAGCTGACCATTCTCGAACAGCTGCTCGGCAACGTCGGCCGTGGCCAGCTGCCGCGCACGGACGAGGATGTCCCCGGCCAACGCCGTCCCGACTAGACTCCACCGAGGCGCCGCCAGACACGAGAACGCCCCGGAGATTGCTCTCCGGGGCGTCTTTCGTTGGGGCCGCCGCTTCCAGGGAAGCGGCGGCCATGGGCATGCGATCAGACGATCTTGCCGCTCGCCAGCACCGCCAGCAGCAGCAGGGCGACGATATTGGTGATCTTGATCATAGGGTTCACCGCCGGACCGGAGGTGTCCTTGTACGGATCCCCGACCGTGTCACCGGTCACCGCGGCCTTGTGAGCCTCGGAACCTTTGCCGTGGACCACGCCGTTGCGGTCCGTGAAGCCTTCCTCGATCACCTTCTTGGCGTTGTCCCAGGCGCCGCCGCCCGAGGTCATCGAGATGGCCACGAACAAGCCGGTCACGATGACACCCATGAGCATGGCGCCGAGGGCGGCGAAGGCGTCCGCCTTATCCGAAAGGAACAGGATGGCGACGAACAGCGCGATCGGCGACAGAACCGGGAGAAGCGACGGGACGATCATTTCGCGGATCGCCGCCTTCGTCAGGATGTCGACGGCCCGGCCGTACTCCGGCTTGACCTCATAGGTCATGATGCCGGGGTTTTCGCGGAACTGGCGACGGACCTCGGCCACGACCGATTCGGCTGCCCGCCCGACCGCCATCATCGACATGCCGCCGAACAGGAAGGGCAGCAGTCCCCCGAACAGCAGACCGACGACGACGTACGGATTGGTCAGAGCGAAGTCGATCGTTCCCATGTTGGCGAAGAAGGGGAACTCCGCCGCATTGGCCGCGAAATACTCCAGGTCCGACGTATAGGCGGCGAACAGCACCAGGGCGCCGAGGCCGGCCGAACCGATCGCATAGCCCTTGGTCACCGCCTTGGTCGTGTTGCCGACCGCGTCGAGGGCGTCGGTCGAGTGGCGCACCTCGGCCGGAAGCCCGGCCATCTCGGCGATGCCGCCAGCGTTGTCAGTCACCGGCCCGAAGGCGTCCAGCGCCACGATCATCCCGGCCACGCCGAGCATGGTGGTGGTGGCGATGGCGATGCCGAACAGACCCGCCAGCTGGTAGCTGGCGATGATGCCGACGATGATGGTCAGAGCCGGGAGCGCGGTCGACTCAAGCGAGACCGCCAGACCCTGGATGACATTGGTGCCATGGCCCGAGACCGAGGCGTTGGCGACCGAGCGCACGGGGCGGAAGTTCGACCCCGTGTAGTATTCGGTGATCACCACGATGGCGGCCGTCACGGCCAGACCGACGAGACCCGACCAGAACAGGTTGATCGCGGTGATCGGATCGCCGCCGACGGGCGTGACCACGGCGTTGTCGGGCAGCAGTTGGGTGATCACGAAGTACAGCGCGCCGACGGATAGGACGCCGGTGACGATCAGGCCCTGATAGAGGGCGCCCATGATGTTCTGCTTCTTGCCCAGGCGGACGAAGAAGCTGCCGATGATCGAGGTGACGATGCAGACGCCGCAGATGGCCAGCGGCAGCAGCATCATGGTCTCGACGTACGGGAGGTCGCGGAAGAAAATCGCGGCCAGCACCATGGTGGCGACCGTGGTCACCGCATAGGTCTCGAACAGGTCGGCGGCCATGCCGGCGCAATCGCCGACGTTGTCGCCCACGTTGTCGGCGATGGTCGCCGCGTTGCGGGGGTCGTCCTCAGGAATGCCGGCCTCGACCTTGCCCACCATGTCGCCGCCCACGTCGGCGCCCTTGGTGAAGATGCCGCCGCCGAGACGCGCGAAGATAGAGATCAGCGAAGCGCCGAAGCCCAGCGCGACCAGGCCGTCGATGACCTCGCGGCTGGTGCTCTCGAAGCCCGCGCCCAAGGTCAGGAAGGCATAGTAGCCCGCCACGCCGAGCAGGGCGCCCCCGGCGACGAACATGCCGGTGATGGCGCCGGACCGGAACGCGAGGTCCAGGCCCTTCGACAGGCTTTCCGACGCGGCCTGTGCGGTGCGGACGTTGGCGCGGACCGAGATCAGCATGCCCGCGAAGCCGGCCAGGCCGGACAGCACGGCGCCGATCACGAACCCAATCGCGGCCCATTCGCCGATCAGGAAATACGCGGCGATCAGGATGACGACGCCGACCATGGCGATGGTGGTGTACTGCCGCCGCAGATAGGCCGAGGCGCCTTCCTGGATCGCGGCGGCGATCTCGCGCATCTTGTCGTTGCCGGTGGAGGCCTTCATCAGCGCGGCGGTCTGGACCAGTCCGTAGAGGACTCCCAGCGCGCCTGCGGCGATGACCAGCCACAGATAGTTACTCATGGCGTTTCCAAACCCTGTCTTGTAGAGGCGCCCGGACCCTTGGCGCGGCGGGCGTTATTCGCCTCTTTCCGCCTTCCGGTCCCCCCGTGCGCACCGGACGCGAGTCTGCGTCCCTGGGGAAATGCGGCGGAAACGTGCCAAAAGCGCCGGGGCGACGCAACAGGGTTGGTGAACGCGGCTCAGCCGGCCCGTACGCCGGTGCGCCGTCGCGGCGCCTGGCTGACGACCTCGACCCGGGTCACGGCCCCGCGTCCGGCGATCGGGTCCGCGGCTCGCATCAGGCTGGCCGACAGCGCCGCGGCGTCGATCCGGGTCCAGTCGTCCGCCACCACGAACGGCGTCCGGTGCGCGGCGCGGACGAGGGCGTCGCGTAGATAGGCCTCCTTCGGCCGCATCGATTCGGGGGTCGCCGAGCCGCCGAGGTGCAGGCGCAGCGAGACGAAGACGTAGTTGCGAAGACGGCCCTGCGTGATGACCGGCAGGCCCACGCCGGCGATCGCCAGGCTGCTGCCTGTCGCAGACGTTCCGCCAGCATCGGCCATGGTGGCCGCCGCGACGGACGGCAGGGCGATGGAGGAGGCGATCAGTTCACGGCGGCGCATGGCGCGATGGTGGCCCATGACGCCTTGAGATTTCGTTGTCAGTCGTGGGTGAACCCCGGCCGGTCGATCGGGATCGGCTCACCGGCGAATCGGGCGACGATCCCCTGCCCCGCCACGACCCGCCCGATCCGCGTCAGCCTCAGGTGGCGTCTTTCAGCTTCCCGGCGCAGAGCCGCCTCATCGGCCGCGCGGGCGGTGAAGGCGATCTCATAGTCATCGCCGCCGGTGACCAGCTTCTCCAGCGCCGCCTGTTCGTCGACCCTGCCGTCGTACCAGGCCTGCCCGGCGGCTGATCGGGGCGTAACCTCCAGGTCGACCTCGATCCGCACGCCCCCCGACTCGGCCATATGGCCGAGATCAGCGATCAGCCCGTCGGAAATATCGATCGACGCGCTGGCGAAATCGCGGATCGGGCCGGTGAACTCGACGCGCGGCGTCGGGGTCCGATACTGCTCGATCAGCGCCGCGATGCGGTCCGGCTCGAGCGACAGCTTCTCCTGGGCCGCCTGCAGGCCCAGCCAGCCGTCGCCGATGGAGCCGGTCACGAACACCAGGTCGCCGACGCGGGCGCCGGCGCGACCGACCGTACGGCCCTTGGGGGTCCAGCCCAGCAAGGTCATGGAAAAGCTCGCCGGACCCGGCGTGACCACGGTATCGCCGCCGAGCAGGGCGACGCCGAACGCTTTCTGGTCGGACCGCAGACCGTCGACGAAGGTCATCCGCTCCGGCCAGCCGCAGCGCTCCGACCAATGACAGGCCAGCAGATAGCCGAACGGCTCCGCGCCCTTGGCGGCGAGATCCGACAGGTTCACCCGCAGCAGCTTGCGGGCCACGCCGTCGAGCGGATCCGTGGGCAGGAAATGGACGCCCTCGACGATGGCGTCCTTGGTCAGAACCAGATCGTGACCCGGCTTCGAAGGCACGACAGCAACATCGTCCCTGAGGCCCCGGCCCCACTCGGGATGAGCCAGAGGCGCGAACAGCCGCCGGATGGTCTCGAACTCACCGGCGACGTCGACCGCGGCCATCAGGAGGCGCGGGCGTCCCGCGCCACGCCGTCTAGCGCGGCGTTGACGAATTTGGCCTCGGCGTCGTCGAAGAAGGCCTTGGCCAGTTCGACGTATTCGTCGATCACGATCTCTTTGGGCACGTCCTGACGTTCGCGGAGTTCCCAGGCGCCGGCGCGGAGCAGGGCGCGAAGGGTCGAATCGAGCCGTTCCAGGCGCCAGTTGGAGGCCAGTCGGGCCTTCACCGCCGCGTCGATGTCGCGCTGGCCGGCGACCACGCCGCGCACAATCTCGGCGAAATAGACTTCGTCGGCCTCGGCCAGCGGCTCGCCCTCGATGTCGGCGTCGAAGCGATGGTTGGAGAATTCGGTGATGACAGTCTCGACGCCCTCCCCGGCCAGCTCCATCTGGTACAGGGCCTGGACGGCGGCGAGGCGGGCCACGGTGCGCGCGCGACGCTGCTTGCTGGTCAGCTGCGGCTCGGCGCGCTGTTTCTCGGCTTCGGCGAGTTGCTCGAGCACTGACTGGAGGCTGGCGGGTTCGGTCACGACGCCAGTCCTACGCGCAGCCGCTTGCGCAAGGCAATCAGATCGAGACAGGCGCGGGCCGCGCCGCCGCCCTTGTCGCCTTCGCTGACCCGGGCCCGGCTCCAGGCCTGATCCTCGTCCTCAGTCGTCAGGATGCCGTTGCCGATAACCACGCCGCGGAGGCCGAGCTCGCGCAGACCCGCCGCCGATTGATCCGAGACGATCTCGAAATGATAGGTCTCGCCCCGGATCACGCAGCCGAGCGCCACATAGCCGTCGTAGCGCGGCGCCGTCGGGAAGCGGCCCGCCTCCTCGGCCAGGGCGATGGCGGTCGGGACCTCGAGCGCCCCGGGCACGGAGACGACATCGAATTCGACCCCTTGGGCGCGCAGAGCATCCTTCGCCCCTCCCAGCAGGGCGTCGGCCAGGTCGTCATAGAAGCGCGCCTCGACGATGAGGACGCGATACGGGTCGCTTACGATTGGTCTTCTCCGTCCATGTCGCGCCAGCCGACGATGCGCAGGCCGTAGCCTTCCAGCGCGGTGGGATTGGGGCGGGTCGAGCTCATCACGATCATGTCGCGAACCCCCAGATCCAGCAGAATCTGCGCGCCGACCCCGTAGTTGCGGATGGAGCGGTCGATCGCCTTCGGCTTCTCGACCCCCGCCAGCCGCTCGGCCAACCCGTGAAGCTCCGGGTCGCGCAGGAAGACCGTGACGCCGGCGCCGGCGTGCTCGCTGATGGCCTTCAGCGAACGCGGCACATAGTCTTGGCGGGCCTCGATATGACCCAGCAGGTCGGCGGCGAAATCGACTTGGTGCATCCGCACCAGGGTGGGTTTGCCGGCTTCGATCTTGCCCTTCACGAGCGCCACGTGTTCGACGCCCTCGATCGTGTTCCGGTACAGCATCAGCCGGAAGGGTCCGCCGTGGACGCTTTCGAAAGACGTATCCATAACCCGCTCGACGTAGCGTTCGGTGCGCCGGCGATAGGCGATCAGGTCGGCGATCGTGCCGATCTTCAGGCCATGCAGCTGGGCGAAGGCCACAAGGTCCGGCATTCGGGCCATGGTGCCGTCGTCATTCATGATCTCGCAGATCACTCCGGCGGGCGTCAGACCAGCCATACGCGAGATGTCCACCGCCGCCTCGGTGTGGCCAGTGCGGACGAGCACGCCCCCGTCGCGGGCGACCAGCGGAAAGACATGGCCCGGCGACACGATGTCGTCAGCGGTTCGGTTGGGATCGACGGCCACCTGAACGGTGCGGGCCCGGTCGGCGGCGGAAATGCCGGTGGTGACCCCTTCCTTCGCCTCGATCGAGACGGTGAAGGCGGTGCCCATGCTCTCGCGGTTCTCCGCCGACATCGGCGGCAGGCGCAGCTGGCGGGCTCGGTCGGCGGTGATGGCGAGGCAGATCAGGCCACGCGCGTGGCGGGCCATGAAGTTGATCTGGTCCGGCGTGGCGAACTGGGCCGGAATGATGACGTCGCCCTCGTTTTCCCGATCCTCGGCGTCGACGAGGATGTACGGCTTGCCGTTGCGGGCATCCTCGAGGATGT
This sequence comes from Brevundimonas sp., assembly GCA_035654315.1. Classification (GTDB taxonomy): domain Bacteria; phylum Pseudomonadota; class Alphaproteobacteria; order Caulobacterales; family Caulobacteraceae; genus Brevundimonas. Next base: position 7,657 of record DASRXE010000266.1, on the reverse strand, counting down.
CCTCAATCGGACTGATGGGGCTGTCGAACATATCTGACGCGAGGGTGATCGTGTTGGCCATTACGCCGTCTCCTGCCACCGCGCGAGGTATCGCGCCAGCATGTCGATCTCCAGATTGACCGCGTCGCCGGGTTTCAGATCGCCCAGGGTCGTGGCGTCCCGGGTGTGGGGAATGATGTTCACGTCGAAGAGGCGGCCCTGCACTGCATTCACGGTCAGCGACACGCCGTCGACGGTGATCGAGCCCTTGGGCGCGATATAGCGGTGCAGCGGCGGCGGCGCCTCGATTTCAATCCGGTGCGACCCCCCTTCCGGCGTGACCGACAGGACGTGGCCGAGGCCGTCGACATGGCCGGAGACGATATGGCCGCCGAGCTCGTCGCCCAGTTTCGCAGCCCGCTCCAGATTGACCCGATGGCCCTCGCTCCAGCCGCCGAGGCTGGTCTTCGACAGGGTCTCGCCCGAGACCTCGACCGCGAACCAGCCGGGGCCCTTCTCGGTCACCGTCAGACAGCAGCCGGCGTGGCTGATCGAGGCGCCGAGATCGATGTCCGACATATCCCAGGCGGTCTCGATCTCGTAGCGGCGGTCGCGCGCAGTCTGGCGCACCGAGCGGACCCGGCCGATGTCTGTGACGATGCCTGTGAACATTCAGAGCCTCTCGTAGCGTTCCCACAGGTCGTCACCGCAGGGCTCCGCCGCAAGGCGCCGGAAGCGCGGGGCGTCGGCAAGCTGCGTCAGCGCGAGAGCGGCGACGCATGGACGCCCCTCCCCGCCCAGCAGGATCGGCGCGCGGAACCACTCGAGCCGGTCGACGACCCCGGCCTGCAGGAAGGAGGCGGCGGCCTGGCCGCCGCCTTCGATCAGCACGGACGCGGCGCCCCTGCGTCGGATCGCGGCCAGGACCGCCGCGACCGTGGGCCGGCCGTCCTCGGACTCGACCTGTTCGACCGTCGCCGAACCCACGGCGGAGGGCGTGACCGCGGCCAGGATCAGCGTCTCACCCCGAGCCAGTTTTGCGGTGGGCGGCGTGCGCAGACGACTGTCCAGCACGACTCGCAGCGGTTGGTCGACGGAGCGGCCCGGGAGCCGAGCCGTCAGTTCGGGGTCGTCGGCCAGAACCGTCTCGACGCCGACCAGAATGGCGTCGTGGGCGGCGCGAAGGCGGTGGCCCTCCAGCCTCGCCGCCTCGCCGGTGATCCATTTCGACTCGCCGGTCGCGGTGGCGATCCGCCCATCGAGGGAGGTCGCCAGCTTGAGGGTGACGCGCGGGCGCATCAGCTCCGCTCGTCGTCCAGACCCTCGTCGCCAAGGAATTTCGCGAAGTCGTTGGTGTGGCGGAAGTCCTTGTAGACCGAGGCGTAGCGAACGTAGGCGACCTCATCGACGCCCTTCAGCGCCTTCATGATGAAGTCGCCGACGGTCGAGGACGGAATCTCGGTTTCGCCGAGGCTTTCGAGCTGGCGGGTGATGCGGCTGACCAGCTGCTCGACCTGCTCGGCCTGCACCGGCCGCTTGCGCAGGGCGACGTTGAGCGAGCGCTCCAGCTTGTCGCGGTCGAAGGGCGTGCGGCGGCCGTTGCGCTTGAGGATCATCAGTTCGCGCAGCTGGACCCGCTCGAAGGTGGTGAAACGCCCGCTGCACTGCGGGCAGGACCGCCGGCGGCGGATGGCGGCGCCGTCGTCGGACGGGCGGCTGTCCTTCACCTGGGTGTCCTGATTTCCGCAGAAGGGGCATTTCATCGGCGGGTCATCCGTAGATCGGGAAGCGGCGCGTCAGTTCGCGCACCTCGCCCGCGACGCGCTGCGACACGGCGGCGTCAGCCTCGTCCGTGCCCTTCATTGAATCGATCACGTCGGCGATCCAGTGGCCGACCTGCTGGAACTCGGCGACGCCGAAGCCGCGAGTGGTGCCGGCCGGCGTGCCGAGGCGGACGCCCGAAGTGACGGTGAAGGGCGCGGTGTCAAACGGCACGCCGTTCTTGTTGCAGGTCATCAGGGCGTGCTCGAGCGCCGCCTCGGTGGCCTTGCCGGTGACCCCCTTGGGCCTGAGGTCGACCAGCATCAGGTGGCTGTCGGTGCCGCCGGAGACGATGGCCGCGCCGCGCTCGACGAGGACGGCGGCGAGGGCCTGGGCGTTGGTCACGACCTGCTGCGCATAGGCCTTGAACTCGGGCTTGAGCGCCTCGCCGAAGGCCACGGCCTTGGCGGCGATGACGTGCTCGAGCGGTCCGCCCTGCAAGCCCGGGAAGACGGCCGAGTTGATCTTCTTGCCCAGCTCGATGTCGTTGGACAGCACCATGCCGCCGCGGGGGCCGCGCAGGGTCTTGTGGGTGGTGGTGGTGACGACGTGGGCGTGCGGCAGCGGGTCGGGATAGACGCCGCCGGCGATCAGCCCGGCGTAGTGCGCCATGTCGACCATCAGATAGGCCCCAACGCTGTCGGCGATCTCACGGAAGCGCTTGAAGTCGATGTGGCGGCTGTACGCGCTGGCGCCGGCGAGGATCAGCTTCGGCTTCTCCTTGTCGGCCATTTCCGCGACGTGGTCGTAGTCGATCAGATGGTCTTCCTCGCGGACCTTGTAGGTCACGGAGCGGAACCATTTGCCGGATTGGTTGGCGGGGGAGCCGTGGGTCAGGTGGCCGCCGGCGGCCAGGTCCATGCCGAGGAAGGTGTCGCCGGGCTGCAGCAGGGCCTGGAAGACCGCCTGGTTGGCCTGGGCGCCGGAGTGCGGCTGGACGTTGGCGAAGGCGCAGCCGAACAACGCCTTCGCCCGGCTGCGGGCGAGATCCTCGGTGACGTCGACATATTCGCAGCCGCCATAGTAGCGCCGGCCGGGATAACCCTCGGCGTATTTATTGGTCAGGACCGAGCCTTGCGCCTCCAGCACCGCCTTCGAGACGATGTTCTCGGACGCGATCAGTTCGATCTGCTCCTGCTGACGCCGCAGTTCGCCCTGGATGCCGCCGAAGATGTCGGGATCGGCCTCGGCGAGGGATTTCGAGAAGTAGGCGTCGTGGGTGAAGGCGGTCACGGCAGGGCCTCAAACGTTGCGGTGGATCATTTAGGCCCCGGGACCCTTCACCACAACATCTTGTAGGTCACCGCGACAGAAGCGCCCGCTTCAGCTTGGCGAGGGCGATGCGCTTGACGCCTTCTGGTTCAGCGGCCGGACCGAAGGTGGAGACCTCGAGGCCGGTGGCGACGTGGATCGCCGAGCATTTCAGGTACGGACCGTTGCGGGTCAGTTCCAGGATGACCTCGCCGATGTCGGCGTCAGGCGACGGCAGGGAGGCGCGCCACGTTGCAGTGGGTCCAGAGCTTGTCCATGGCGGCGACGAGGTCGTCCATCATGGCGTCCGTGTGGTTCGGCGACGGGGTGAAGCGCAGGCGTTCCGTGCCCTTCGGCACGGTCGGATAGTTGATCGGCTGAACGTAGACGCCGTGGTCCTCGAGCAGCATGTCCGAGATCATCTTGCAGTGGACCGGGTCGCCGACGTGGACCGGCACGATGTGGCTGACCGAGGGCAGGACCGGGATGCCGGCGGCGGCGAACCGGGCCTTGAGCGTGGCGGCGCGCTCCTGATGCGCCTCGCGCAGTTCCGGGTGGGCCTTCAGGTGGCGGACCGAGGCCAGGGCGCCGGCGGTCAGGGCGGGCGGCAGGCTGGTGGTGAAGATGAAGCCGGCGGCCCAGCTGCGCACCGCGTCCACGATCACCGCGTCGGCGGCGATGTAGCCGCCCATGACGCCGATGGCCTTGCCGAGGGTGCATTCGATGATGTCGATACCGTCCAGCAACCCGTCGCGCTCGGCGACGCCGGCGCCGGTCGCGCCGTAGAGGCCGACGGCGTGAACCTCGTCGAGGTAGGTCATGGCGCCGTAGGTCTTCGCCAGGGCGATGGTGCCGGCCAGGTCGGCGATGTCGCCGTCCATCGAATAGACGCTCTCGAAGGCGATCAGCTTGGGCGCGTCGGCCGGGGCGGCGCGAAGCAGGCTGTCGAGGTGTTCGAGGTCGTTGTGGGCGAAGATGTGCCGCTCGCAGCCGCCGTTGCGGATGCCGGCGATCATCGAGGCGTGGTTCAGCGAGTCGGAGAAGATGATCAGGCCCGGCAGGATGCGCTGCAGGGTGGTCAGGGTGGCCTCGTTGGCGACGTAGCCGGAGGTGAAGAGAAGCGCGGCTTCCTTCTGGTGCCAGCTGGCCAGCTCCGCTTCGAGGTCGACGGCCGAGCGGGTCGTGCCGGAGATGTTGCGGGTGCCGCCGGCCCCGGCCCCGGCTTCGTCGATGGCCGTCTGCATGGCTTCGAGCACCGCAGGATGCTGGCCCATGCCGAGGTAGTCGTTCGAGCACCAGACCACGACATCCTGCTCCGAGCCGTCGGCGCGGCGGCGGATGGCCCTGGGGAACTGGCCGCGCACGCGCTTCAGGTCGGCGAAGACGCGGTAGCGTCCCTCGCTCTTGACCTGCTCCACGGCGGTCTGGAAGGCGGCCTTGTAGTCGAACAAAAGGACAGCTCTGCTGGCGGCGAAAACTTGCGCGGTGATGCGCCGATCGGTCCGATTTGTCCATGAATCCGGCCGGACAAATCGCCGCAAACCCTTAATTGATAATGGTTCTCACTTTGTGACCGCCGCCGGCGACGGAGAACCGAGACGTCGCCTCAGTGCCCTGACCGAGGCCTCAAGCCGTTCGAACCGCGCCCGCGCCGCGGCGGCGTCCTGCTCGCGGCGTTGGGCCACGCGGATGGCGCGGCCGACCGGCTCGGCGATGGCCTCCAGGGCTTCCCGATCCTCCTTGCCGGGCAGGCTGCCGTCGGGGCGGGGGCCGAGCAGAAGCCAGCCCGCGACCGCACCGCCGCCGGCGGGGAGCGCCAGCCGCAGCGGCCAGTCCGGGTCGCGCCTGTCCACGATCAGACCTGTCGCGCCGGCGTCGGGGCGCCAGGCCACGGCGGCGGGCTCGCTCTGCGCGGGGACGACCCAGGCCTCCCCTTCGCGCACCAGCACGGCCCCGCGGATCGCGCGCACCCCGGCCGCCGCCTGACGCATGGCTGCATCCGACAGGCAAGCGACGGTGTCGGCGTCGCGCATCTCGTCCATGTCGTGCGGCAGATGTTGGCGCATGCGGACCAGAGACCCCTGGAAGCGCTGCTCGGTCCATCGCGACAGGCCGTTGTGAAGCGGCAGGATCATCACGGCCGCGAGCCCCGCCGCGATGGCGCCCGCCATATTGCCGAGACTGCCGCCCAGATACTGCTCGCCGAAAATCTCGATGGCCTTCTCAGCGCCGGCGAAGATGGCGACCACGGCCAGGGTCAGGGCGCCGGCGGACACCGAACGGCTGATGGCGACATCGGCGTCATACAGCCGGTGGCGCAGGATCGAGATCAGCAATCCGCCGAACAGCGCCGCCGTTCCCGTGCTCGCGACTATTCGGGACACGATCGCGGACAGCATCCTGAGTTGCGCCTCGTCGGAGCGCGCCGCCGCCTCGTCGATCCCCAGCGAAACCAACGACAGCCCCAGGAAGAAAACGACCCCCAGGAGCGTCCATTTGATCTGCTGCCGTTCCACGCCGGCCGGGGCCCTGAAGTAGCGGCGACCGATCGCAAGTATGCACACCACCAGGATCGTCAGGCTCATTGGGAAAATCAGCGGGTGGGCGTCGATACTGGAGAGGCTCAGAACCGCCCAGACCACAGCGAGCGCAGCGCCGATCCAGGTCCATCGCGAGTCGAAACGGCCGCCCGGGAAGACAAGCATGGCCAGGAAGAAGCAGAAGGCGGCGCCGCTCACGACGCCGTTGGCGATACTCAGTCCGAGGGCCGACGGAGCCAGCAGGGCTGTGTTCGAGCCCGCGGTCATTCCCAGCACGCCCACCGAGAACAGCGCCGCGACGGGATCGTTCGGCCGGCGCCAGAACATCAGGGCGACGATCACGAGGATGAGCGCCGACTCGAAGACGTCCATCGCCCAGTAGAGCAGCGACCTGGCGGCCCGCGGCATGGGCGCGACGGCGTCAGCCGCCCTGAGATGTTCCCGGGAGCGGGTGAGCACGAAATCGCGGACGGCCCCATCCGCCGAGCGCAGCGTCACCGTAACGGTCGAGCCGTCCGGCCCTTCCAGACGACGGGCGGCTTCCGCCTGGCCGCTCGAGTTCCAGGTCGCAGGTACGCCGTCGATGGCGACCAGCCGGCTTTTCGGCCGGACCCCCGCGGCGGCCGCTGCGGCGCTCATGGGCTCCAGCCCGTCCATGAAACTGGTCAACCCGACCCCGGCCATGGCGTCGTGGGCGCGGTCGCGCTTCTCCTGGTCCGTCCACTCGCCCCAGGTGGCGGCGAACAGGCCCGAGATGAACAGCAGAATCCAGAGCACCCGGTAGGCCGCGAGCCAGCGTCCCGTCAGCCGCGGCAAGGCGCTCGGCAGTTTCATTGGCATCCCCCCGTTCCGTGGGGAGTGTTAACCGACCCCGGACCGGGCGCAACCACGACTGGCGTTCCTGGCCGCGCCTCAACCCTTCGGCAAGTCTTCCAGCTTGCCGCGCAGCATCTGCAGGATGGCCGAGAAGTCGCGGCCGCCGTAGCCGAGGCCGTTGAACATCTGGAACAGGGCCTCGGTCTGGGCGCCGAGGGGGGTGGAGGCGCCGGACCTGGCGGCGGCGTCCTGGGCCAGTTTCAGGTCCTTGAGCATCATGGCGGCGGCGAATCCGCCCTCATAGTTGCGGTTGGACGGGGCGGTCGGGACCGGGCCGGGCCAGGGGTAGTAGGTGGTGGTCGACCAGCTCTGGCCCGAGGATTTGGCGACAATGTCGAACATCCGGACCGGGTCGAGGCCCAGCTTCTCGGCGAGGCCTATGGCCTCGCAGGTGCCCAGCATGGTGATGCCGAGGATCATGTTGTTGCAGATCTTGGCCGCCTGTCCCGCCCCGTGGTCGCCGGCGCGGAACGCAGCCCGGCTCATGGGTTCCAGCGCCGCCTCGATGCGGGCGAACTCGGGCTCATCACAGCCGACCATGAAGGCCAGGGTCCCGGCGTCGGCGGCCATGGTCCCGCCCGAGACGGGGGCGTCGGCGAAGGCGTAGCCGGCCTCCTTGGCCAGTCCGGCGACCTTGCGGGCGGTGTCGACGTCGATGGTCGAGCAGTCGAGCAGCAGGGCTGATTTCGGGGCGGCGCCGAGGATCTGTTCGGAATAGACCTTGAGCACGTGCGGGCCGGCGGGGAGCATGGTGATGACCACGTCGGCGGCCTTCACCGCCTCGGCGACCGAGCCGACGGGCGTGCAGCCGTGTTCGGCGGCGCGGTCGAGCGCGGCCTGCGACAGGTCGAAGGCGAGGACCTTGTGGCCGGCCTTCGCCTGGTTGGCCGCCATGCCCCCGCCCATGTTGCCGAGGCCGATGAAGGCGATGGTGTGGGTCATGGCGTCGTCTCCCTGAATTTCGTTGGGCCGGGATTAGCGGCTCGCAGGCGCGGGCGCCAGACGGGCAGCCTTCGGCGCCGCCGCCGGCGAAACCGGAAAAGCGGTGTGGGGAGGTCGGCGGAGCGCGGGCGTTCGGCCCGGAACCGATGTGGCCCCCTGCTTTCGCGTTACGGGAGCCTTGATGGATTTTCGGCTGAACGTCCGCGCTCCGCCGCGACCGGTTCACGCAAGCTGACGGGGGTGGGATT
>DASRXE010000265.1:0-10932 GCA_035654315.1 Brevundimonas sp. | reverse complement strand
CAAGCGGGCGAGGCGGGCGTTCCCGCTCCGCTCGCCGGCGGCCGGCGGCGTTGCGATTTTGCCTCAGGGCGCGCGGTCGCCGAGCAGGTTCAGCAGGCCGAAGATGCTCTTCACCGTGAACCAGACGCTGATCAGGAACCACACCAGAAGGAAGAAGAACAGGAACGGAATGCCGATCAGGATCACGCTGGCGAGCGCGCTGATGGCGATCGCGACCCAGCACGCGATGGTCCACCAGAACACCGACCAGAACAGGCGGATCTGGGCGTTCAAGTGCTCCAGGGGCAGACCGGAGGCGGAACTCCGACCGGCATAGGCGACCACCAGCCCGACAAGAACCAGCACATTGGCGCTTGGAATCGACAGGATGTAGAGCCCCCAGGCGATCAGGGCGGCGACCTTGCCTTCCTCTGGATGACCGGAGCGGAACTGCGGTCCGCGTTCGGGAGGGGTGGAAGTCATGGCGAGGCTCCTTCAGATCCACCAGCCGCGGGGATCAGCGATCGGCCGTCCCGCCTTCAGCGCCCAGACTCCCGCGGCGCCGCGCAGCACCAGCCACAAGGCGGCGAAGAACATGATCGCTGGACCCAGGCCGAAAGGCACCAGGAAGAAGATCAGTCCGACCGCCACCGCCACGGCGGCGACCCACAAGGTTCGCTGCTGATAGAGGAAGTGGGACAGCGACATCGGGTCTTCCGGCCCGGCCCGGCCGGTGACGGCGAACAGTCCGATGATGGCCGACACCCCCAGGGTGGGCACGGCGAAAAGGATCAGTGCATAGACGGCGTACAGGCCCATGCCGCCTCCGGGGATGGTCGCCGGCTCCCGCCGCCGGGACCGGGCGGAGAATTCGGGCGAAGGTTCAAAGATCGAGGCGGCCGCAATCGGCCGTTCGGCGGGCTCCGAGGCCGCCTGGGGCGCGGGGTCCGGCCCGGCCAACGGCGTCACCGGTTCCGGTTCGGGTTCCGGCTCAACCGGAATGGAGGCGGCCATGGAAGCACCGAACAGATCCGGGTCAGTCGGGGGGTCGGATTCAGCCACCCGGGCCTGCTCAGGTTCAGGCTCGACCTCGGCCGGCGTCCGGACGCGGCCCTGCAGCGACGCCGGCGAGGCGAAGCCGATCAGGTCGTCGTGATCGTCCGGAGTTTGCGGATCGCCGGGTTCGGCCATCGGAGGTCCTTCAGCTTGGGGTCAGAATGACGGTCCGCCGCGGGCGGCGCAACCGCCGAACGCGCGGCTCAACGCGCCAGCGTCACTTCGCAGCCGGGGGCGACGGCGCCGTCCAGCGCGCCGGGCTTTTCGATCCGCACCACGCAGCGCCGCACCCGGGCGTCCGCCATCATGGCCAGCGCCAAGCGCTCGGCGAAGGTCTCGACCAGGCCGACATGACCCTCGGCGACGATGACGCGGGCCGCCTCGGCGACGGTCTCATAGTTGATGGTGTCACCCAGCCGCTCGACGGCGGTCGGGACGAGGTCGAGGCTGACGTCGATGACCAGCCGCTGCAGCCGTCCCAATTCATGATCGTGCACGCCGATGCCGGCCGCGACCTCCAGCCCGCGCACGAAGACGGCCAGGCCTTCGCGGCGGATGCCCGGGGCGGCGTCGGCGCCGGGGAAGGGCAGGGGAGAAGAGGCGGCCACGGGCTACTCCACGATGTCCGGGGTTTGCCAGGCCAGGTGTTGGCCCCCGTCCACGGCGATCATCTGACCCGTCACCAGTTCCGCGTCCACCAGCCATCGCACCGCCGAGGCTACCGCCTCCGGGCTGCCGGGGCGGGCCAGCGGGACGGCCCGGGCCTCGGCCTCGAATTCGGCCACGCTCTGGTGCGTCGAGGGCAGGGTCGGGCCCGGCCCAACGCCGTTCACCCGGATGCGCGGCGCCAGCGCCTGGGCGAGCGTCCGCGTCGCCCACCACAGGCCATTGCGCGACAGGGCGTAGGAGATGAAGCGGGGATCGGGCTTCAGCACCCGCTGGTCCAGCAGGTTGACGATGGCCGACCGGTCCGGCGCCTGTTCCGCGAAGGCCTCGGCCAGCACGATCGGCGCCCGCAGATTGGTCTCCATGTGCGCGTCCCAGGTCGTGCGCGAAAGCGAGCCGATCCGGTCGTCCTCGAACACGGAGGCGTTGTTGACCAGCACCGCCAGCGGACCGATCGCCGCCACGGCGTCCGGGATCAGCCGTTTTGCGCCGGCCTCGATCGACAGGTCGGCGGCCACGGTCGCAGCGCGGCGGCCCAGCGCCCGCACCGCCTCGGCGACGGACTCAGCCTCCTCGCCGGAGTTTCGATAGTGGATGACGACGTCGAAGCCGGCCCGGGCCAGTTCCAGACAGATGGCCCGGCCGATGCGCCGGCCCCCGCCGGTGACGAGGGCGGCGCCGGAACGGACCGCCGGCTCAGTCAACCCGGCCGAATTCGATGAAGTTGATCGCGGCGAGAACGGCGACGAAGCCGAGGATGATGTAGAGGGCCAGCATGGGGAGCTCCTGTAGCAGGGGCCCGCAATAAAGCGCCCGGCCCGGCTGTTCAAGTCGACGTCAGGCCCTGGCGTTCCGCCCATGACGACGTGGCGCGATCGGCGGAACGATTGACGGTGCGGAACGCGCCACAAGCTGATAGCGAATCCGTATGAACCCTTCTCTCCTCGCCATGCTCGCGGTGGTTTTCGGCGGCGCCGCCACGGCCCTGCAGGCGCCGACCAACGCCAGGATGATGGGCGCCGTCGGCTCACCGGTGAATGCGGCCTTCGTGTCGTTCGCGGTGGGCACGGCGGCGCTGGGCATCCTCGCCGTCGTCCTGCAGGTCCGGCCGGACATCGCCGCCTCGCGCGCCCTGCCGTGGTACGCCTGGATCGGTGGTCTGTACGGGGCGATCTTCGTGGTCGCCGCAGCCTGGGGCGTCCCCCGGCTGGGCGTGGCCACCACCATCATCCTGATGGTGGCCGGCCAGCTGCTGCTCAGTGTGGTGCTGGACCATTTCGGGGCCATGGGCATGCCGAAGCAGCCGATCAGCCTCGGCCGCGTCGCCGGCGTCGCGATGGTGATCGCCGGCGTGCTTATGGTCCGCAAGTTCTAGGCCTATATCGGACGGGATGACCGAGGAGACGATTCCCGCCAACGCCGAACCGCCGCCCTCGCTGGTCGCCGCCGACCTGATCCGCGACGAGGCCCGTCGCGCGCCCGACAAGCCGGGCGTCTACCGCATGTACGGCGAGGACGGCGCCTGCCTCTACGTCGGCAAGGCGCGCTCGCTGAAGAAGCGCATCCTCCAGTACGCCCAGGGCCGGTTCCACACCCAGCGCATCGGCCTGATGGTCTCCCTGACCCGCTCCATGGAGCTTGTCGTCACCGCCTCGGAAACCGAGGCCCTGCTGCTTGAATCCAACTTCATCAAGAAGCTCAAGCCCCGCTTCAACGTGGTCCTGCGCGACGACAAGTCGTTCGCCGAGCTGATGATCCGCCGGGACCACCGCGCCCCGCAGGTCCGCAAACACCGCGGGGCCCACACCATCAAGGGCGACTATTTCGGCCCCTTCGCCTCGACTTGGGCGGTCAACCGCACCCTCACCACCCTGCAGAAGGCCTTCCTGCTGCGATCCTGCTCCGACAGCGTCTACGAGACCCGCACCCGGCCCTGCATGCTGCACCAGATCAAGCGCTGCTCGGCGCCCTGCACCGGCCTGATCTCGCTGGAGGACTATCAAGGTCTGGTCGACGAGGCCGAGGCCTTCCTGCGCGGCAAGTCGCGCGCCGTCATCGGCCGCCTGTCGCAGGAGATGCAGGCCGCCTCCGACGCCATGGACTTCGAACAGGCGGCGCGCGTCCGCGACCGCATACGCGCCCTGTCCGCGATCGCCATGGAGAATTCCGTCAGCGCCGAGGGCGTGGCCGAGGCCGACGTCTTCGCCCTGCACTCTGACGGCGGTCAGGCCTGCGTCCAGGTCTTCTTCTACCGTGCCGGCCAGAACTGGGGCGGGCGCGCCTATTTCCCGCGCGTCGATCGCAGCGACACCGATCCCGAAATCCTCGCCGCCTTCCTCGGCCAGTTCTACGAGGACAAGCCCGTGCCGCGGCAGATCCTGTCCAATATCGTCCCGCACGAGAAGGAGCTGCTGGAGGCGGCCTTCTCGATGAAGGCGAAGACGGTCGATGGCCGGCGGGTGGTCAGCATCGAGCGGCCGGCGCGCGGCGACCGCAAGGCGCTGGTCGACCACGCCCTGACCAACGCCCGCGAGGCTCTGGGCCGCCGCATGGCCGAGAGCTCCGCCCAGGGCAAGATCCTCGAGGAGGTCTGCGAGGCCTTCGGTCTGGAGAACCGCCCGGAGCGGATCGAGATCTACGACAACGCCCACATCTCCGGGACCAACGCGGTCGGCGGCATGGTCGTCGCGGGTCCCGAGGGCTTCCGCAAGAACCAGTACCGCAAGTTCAACATCCGCGGCGAGGACCTGACCCCCGGCGACGACTACGGGATGATGCGCGAGGTCATGCGCCGCCGCTTCACCCGCCTGGTCAAGGACGAGGACGAGGGCGAGGAGGTCGAGCGCCCCGACCTGCTGCTCATCGACGGCGGCGCCGGTCAGCTGGCCGAGGTCCAGGCGGTGCTGGCCGACCTCGGCCTGCACGAGATCGTCGCGGTCGGCGTGGCCAAGGGGCCGGACCGCGACGCCGGCATGGAGCGGTTCTTCGTACCCGGCAAGCCGCCCTTCATGCTGCCGCTGAAGTCGCCGGCCCTCTACTACCTGCAGCGGCTGCGCGACGAGGCCCACCGCTTCGCCATCGGGGCCCACCGCACCCGGCGTTCGATGGACATCAAGCGCAATCCGCTGGACGAGATCGAGGGCGTCGGCCCCGGCCGCAAGAAGGCCCTGCTGCACGCCTTCGGCTCCGCCAAGGGCGTCGGCCGCGCCTCGGTCGCCGATCTGGTCAAGGTCGCGGGGATCAACCAGCCGCTGGCCGAACGCATCCACGCCTTCTTCCGCAAAAGCTGATCCCGTCCTAGAAGCACCGCATGTCAGAAAACGCCGCCGACGCCCTGCTCACCGGCTACCGCCGCTTTCGCGAGCAGCGCTGGCCCCAGGAGCGGGCCGAGTATGAAGCCCTCGCCAAGGGGCAGAAGCCCCACACCCTCGTCGTCGCCTGTTCCGACAGCCGCGCCGATCCGGCGCTGATCTTCGACGCCGCCCCCGGCGAGTTGTTCGTGGTCCGCAACGTGGCCAACCTCGTGCCGCCCTACCAGCCTGACGGTCAGCTGCACGGCGTTTCGGCGGCGCTGGAGTTCGGCGTTCGCGTTCTCGAGGTCGAGCGCATTGTCGTCATGGGGCACGCCTACTGCGGCGGAGTTCACGCCATGCTGAACGGCGCGCCGGACAATTGCGGGGACTTCGTCGCCCCATGGGTGGCCCAGGCCACTCCGGTGGTCCGCCTGATCTGCGAGAGCTTTCCGGCCGAGCAGTCCGAACGCCTGGCCGAAGAGACGGTGGTCCGGCTGTCGCTGGAGAATTTGCGCACCTTCCCGTGGATCGCCGAGCGCGAGGCCGCGGGCCAACTGTCTCTTGTCGGTCTCCATTTCGGCATCGCCGAGGGCGTCCTCACGGCCCTCAACGGCCCCGGCCGGTTCGAACCGCTGGCCTGAGTGTCGGGCTGACTCTCGCCTGACGCATCGAAGCGTGCCACATCGGCGTTGCAGTACGGATGCCCAGCATGACCCCCAGCCACCCCGCCAATCCCATCCCGAACATCCTGACCGGCCTGCGCCTGGTCGCCGGGGTGGTGATGTTCCTGATCCTCGCCGGCGCCGCGCCGCAGGGCCTGCCGTTCCTGCCGCCTGACCTGCTGAGCCCGAGCGATCAGTTCCGCTTCGCCCGCACGGCCTTCATCATCTTCATCGTGGCGGCCTCGACCGACTGGGTCGACGGCTTCCTCGCGCGGCGCTGGCACGCCACCACCCGCTGGGGCGCCATACTCGACCCGATCGCAGACAAGGTGCTGATCACCGGCGCCATTCTGGGCGTGCTGGCCTGGGGTTCGGTGCCGCAGGCCGCCATCCCGTGCGGCCTGATCCTGTTCCGCGAGTTCGCCGTCTCGGCCCTGCGCGAGACCGTGGCGGGCAAGGTCAAGCTGCCCGTCACCCTGTTGGCCAAGTGGAAGACCGTTCTGCAGATGATCGCGCTGGCCGGTCTCCAGCTGGCTCTCGCCCCCCTGTGGGAAGGCTTCGGCCTGCCGTTCGAGTGGCTGCCGCACTTCCAGACCTTCGCCTACGTCCTGCTCTGGATCGCGGCGCTCGTCACCCTGTGGACCGGCTGGCAGTACTTCTCCAAGGCCCAGCAGAAGATGAGCCAGCTCTAGAGACGTTCCGGGGGTCTATTCGACCCCCAGCTCCTCGACCAGACGCTCCATCCCGTACACATCCCGCAGCGCCGCCGTCACCGCGCTGGTGGTCACGATGACCGAGCGGTTGACCTTCACGTCATAGCCATAGGCGTTGCGCTGGGTCAGGACGGTGGAGTCGAAATTGGCGCCCAGAATTTCGCCCGCTTCGTTGACCACCGGCGAACCGGACGAGCCGCCGATGGTGTCGGACGACACCGCCATGTCCAGCACCGTGTCCGGGTCGATCCGGTCCCTGGCCGCCAGCAGCTTGGGGGCCACGTCGAAGGGCGGCGCGCCGGTCGCCCGGTCCCACAGACCGGCGAAGGTGGTGAAGGCGCCGAAGCGCTGCCCCGGCACGTCCGAACCCTCGATCCGGCCATAGGTCAGCCGCAGCGTGCCGGTGGCGTCCGGATAGACGCTATCGCCATAGGCGGCGAACCGCGCCGCCGCCAGCTGCTCGGAGGCCCGCGCCGTCGGCGCCTCGACCCGCGCTTCCCAGTCGGCGCGCACCGCCCGGGTCTCGTCCTGGATCGACAGCAGGTACTGGATCAGAGGATCGTCCGAAGCCTCGATGGCCGCCAGTCCGCCCTCCCACAGCGCCCGGCGCACGGCCGGATCGGCCAGGCTGGTGCCTTCAATCAGGCGCGCCGACAGGCCTTCGGGGGATTCCCGACCGAGCAGGCCGCGCACGCGCGGATCGTCGACGGTCAACCATTCGCGAGTCTTGGACAGCCACCACTCCAGCCGCACCTGCTCCAGCGACGGATAGACCGGCCGCTCGGCGAACAGGCCCGACTGCACGGCCGCGAGGCGGCTGTCGGCGTACTCCGGCAGGCGCTCGGCCGAGGGCTTTTCGCGTTCCTGCGCGCCGCGCACCAGCGTCCGCGCCCAGCTGAACAGCTGCGACCCGCCGCCGACGGAGGTCGTGCCCATGCCCGTGCCGCCCTCCAGCAGGGCCATGGCGGGGTACAGTTCGCGGGCGATCGGCTGGACCGCCGCCAATTCCGTCCACGGGTCGGATTCCGGGGCGTTGGGGAGCGCCGCGTACCGCTCGCGGAAGTCGGCCTCCGCCTCGGCCTTCATGCGCATGAAGGCGGGATCGACCAGGGCCGCCATCCGTCCGCGCCCGCGCTTGTAGGTGTTCTCGACCCCCGAGATCGGATCCATGGCGATGAAGGCGTTCTCCTCGCTCTCCTCCGAGAAGCGGATCAGCCGCCCGCGCAGCTCCGAGGCGATCAGCTGGTCCAGCGGCAGGACGACGTCGCGGATGGTCGTCAGCTGGTCCATGGTCAGCAGGCGCTGGGTCGAGCCGGGGCTGCCCGAGACGAACACCGGCGTGCCCTCGACCGGCTTGTCGGCATTCCACTCGAAGTGGGTCGGCGTCGCCACCGGCTGACCGTTCTCGTACAGGCGAATAAAGGCGGCATCGATGGCGAAGCGGGGGAAGCTGAAATTGTCCAGGTCGCCGCCGAAGGTCGCGGCCCGATCCTCGGGCGCGAAGGCCAGCCGCACGTCGGTGTAGCGGCGATATTTGTAAAGCTTGAACTGGCCGCCTCGATACAGGCTGACCACCTGGCAGCGCATCGTCGCGTCGCCGCCGCAGGCCTCCTGCTCGATCCGGCCGGCCTCGGCGTCACGGGCCCGGGTGAAGGCCTGACCCTCCAGACCGGCGCCCGCCGCATGCATTCGTTCCGTGATGTCGGTGATGTCGGTCAGGATTTCGGCCGAGCCGCCGGAGCATTTCAGCTCCTCCTCGCGGCTGCGCGGGGTGAAGCCGGTCTCGGCGTAGTTCACCGCCTGCGTCGACAGATTCGCCACGCAGCTGGCGACGCAGTGATTGTTGGTCATCACCAGCCCCTCGCCGGAGACGATGCCCGCCGAACAGCCTCCGAACTTGACCGAGGACAGCCGCACCCGGTCCAGCCACGCCTGATCGATGCTGGTCCCCAGCGTCTGGTTGGCCCGCGCGATGGGGAAGTTGTCGAACGTCCACATGCCTTCCTCGGCGGACGCCGACGAGGCGGCGGCGAGGGCGAGAACGGCGACGGAAGCGGCGAGGGTATGGCGCATGAACTACTCCTTCCTTCTCCCCTTGCGGGAGAAGGTGGCGGCCGAAGGCCGACGGATGAGGGGTCGCACAGGCGGACCCGATTGATCGCCGGACCATGAATGACGAAGGGGTCGCCCGGCAAGACCGGTGCGACCCCTCATCCGACCTCGCTTCGCTCGGCCACCTTCTCCCGCAGGGGGAGAAGGATCGTTACTCGACCCCCAGCTCCTCCAGAATCCGCGGGTTCGGGTACACCGTCCGCAGCACCTCGGTGATGGCCGCGGTCGACACCGACACCGTCCGGTTCAGTTCGCCGTCATAGCCGAAGGCGCCGCCCAGCGAGTGGATGTTGCCGTCGAAGGCCGCGCCGATCACCTCGCCTTCGGCGTTGATCACCGGCGAGCCGGAGTTGCCGCCGATGATGTCGTTGGTCGAGACGAAGTCGTAGACGACTTCCTTGTTCACGTCGGCCTCGTGATCGGCGAAGGCCTGGGCCAGGTTGAACGGCTCCGACCCGGTGGCCCGCTCGTAGAGCCCGCCGATGTAGGTGAACGGCGGCACCGTCACCCCGCGGTACGTCCAGCCCCGCACCTCGCCGTACGACAGGCGCAGGCTGAAGGTGGCGTCCGGATACTGGTTCGTGCCGTAGACGGCGAAGCGGGCCTCGGCGACCTTCTCGGCGGCGCGCGCCGTCGGGGCGCTGACCTCCGCGGCCCAGCGGTCGCCGATCGCCTTGGCGGCGTCGTCGTTTGCGGCCACGAAGGCCAGCAGCGGATCGGCCGCCTTCAGTTCTTCCAGCGTCATGCCCGCCGCCTCGCGCCGGAAATCAGCCTCCTCCAGCTGGGTGCCCTCGATCAGCCGCTCGGCCAGGGCCTCGGGGCTCTCGCGGCCCAGAAGCGCCTTCACCTGCGGATTGTCGACGGTCAGATACTCGCGCGTCTTGGACAACCAGTAGCGCATCCGGATCTCTTCCATGTCGGTCGAGATCGGCGTCTCCTCGCCCAGCATCGCCGCCAGCCGCGCCCGGCGATCGGCCGGCATGTCGGACTTGGCGGCGCGGACCAGCGCCCGGGCCATCTGGTACAGGGTCGAGCCGCCGCCCGCGGCCTGCTCCAGCTGGCGATAGGGCAGGTAGAGATCGCGGGCGACGTCCTGCACCGTCTCGAGTTCCGCCCAAGGATCGCCGATCCGCTGCTTCAGGCTGGGATCGGCGGCGACACGGGCGCGCAGCTCGGCTTCGGCCTCACGCTTGGCGGCCATGAACTCCGGATCGGTCAAGGCGCCCTGCTGGCCATAGTAGACCTTGAAGCTGTTCTCGAGGCCGAAGATCGGGTCGAACGAGACGCGCTTGGCCTCCTCGCCGGTCAGCGAATATTCGAGCAGGCGGCCTCGCAGTTCCGAGTTCTGGATCAGGGTGACCGGAATCTGCTGGTCGCGCAGCCGTTCCAGCTGGCTCATGGTCATCAGGCGCGAGGTCGAGCCCGGGTTGCCGGACACGAAGGTCACGTCGCCTTCCTCGGGCGCCTCGGCGTTCCACTTCAGGAAGTTCGGCGACTCGACCGGCTTGCCGTCCTCGTAGGCGCGCAGGAAACCGGCATCGAGGGCGTAGCGCGGAAAGTTGAAATTGTCGGGATCGCCGCCGAAGAAGGCCGCCTGGTTTTCGGGCGCGAAGACCAGCCGCACATCGTCGTATTTGCGGAACTTGTGCAGGCTGTACTGCCCGCCCCGATACAGGCTGATCACCTGGCAGCTGAACTTCGTATCGCCGGCGCAGGCCTCGTTCTGGATGCGGCCGACCTCGGCTTGCCGGGCGGCGTTGAAGGCGGCGCCTTCCAGGCCCTCGCCGGCGGCGCGGACGCGGTCGGTGACGTCGGTGATCTCGGTCAGCACCTCGGCGGTCTGGCCGGGGCAGCGCACCTCCTCCTCGCGGGTCCCCGCGGTGAAGCCGTTCTTCACATAGTCCTTCTGGGCGTCGGACAGCTCCTGCGCGCAACCGACGACACAGTGCCAGTTGGTCAGAATCAGCCCCTCGTCCGAGACGAACGAGGCCGAACAGCCCTGGATACGGACCGAGGCCAGTCGCACCCGGTCCAGCCAGGCCTGATCGATGCGGGTGCCGTATTTCTGGTTCACCGTCTCGATCGGGAAATTGTCGAAGGTCCACATCCCCTCGTCGGCCATGGCGGCCGAGGGGGCGGCCATGACGGCCATGGCGCCGGCGACGGCGGCCAGGGATGCGGTCGCCGAAACGGCGGAACGAAGCGAACGAAGGATCATGCTCAAGCTCTCAAGGCGCCCGGCTCCTGCCGGTGTGGAGACATCCTAGCAAGCGGCGATGAACGAAGGCCATCGATATGGCCTTAACCCGATTTAACTTGGCCCCAACCACCGGCGCCGTCACATAGCGACGAAACCCGGGGGCCGATCTCTTCCATGTCGCTTGCACTTTCCACCCTGCTCTATGAGTGGCGCCGCTACATGGCGGCGATCGTGGCGCTCGCCTTTTCGGG
>DASRXE010000264.1:0-8130 GCA_035654315.1 Brevundimonas sp. | reverse complement strand
GGGCGAGAACTGGACCATCCACGACTGGAGCTACGACTTCCGTGTCGGAGGCCGCGCCGGCGGCAGTTTCCGCTTTGGCGGCGAGGATAACGAGACCTGGTTCAACGACACCGAGCACCTCGATATCGTCGAAAACCGCCGCATCATCGTCAGCTATGTGATGGGCCGGGTGACTGCGGCGGGCCGGGAGCGCGTCTCGGCCTCCCTCGCCACGACCGAACTGGTCGCCGACGGCTCGGGCACGCGGCTGATCTATACCGAACAGGGCGCGTATTTCGGCGGCGATCCGCGTCGGGAAATCGCCCTGCGCGAGGAGGGCTGCGGCGAAATGCTCGACAAGCTCGCCCGCGAACTGAAGGAGCATGGGTGATGGCCGGCAAGGTGCGCGTCAGCAGCTTCGCGGTCTCCGTCGATGGGTTCGGCGCCGGCCCTGACCAGAGCCTGCAGGATCCGTTGGGCGCGGGCGGCGAGGAACTGCACGAATGGTTCTTCCCGACCGACACCTTTCAAAAGATGTACGGCAAGGGCCACGGCGAGACCGGCGTGGACGAGGGGTTCGCCCGACGCGGCATGGACGGCATCGGCGCCTGGATCCTCGGGCGCAACATGTTCGCCCACTCGCGCGGCCCCTGGATCGATGACGGATGGAAGGGCTGGTGGGGTGAGGAGCCGCCGTATCGCTGTCCCGTCTTCGTCCTGACCCATCACCCGCGCCACTCGTTGGAGATGAAGGGCGGCACGGTCTTTCATTTCGAGACCGGAGGGCCGGAGGCGGCGCTGCAACGGGCGCGCGCGGCGGCCGGCGACAAGGATATCCGCATCGGCGGCGGCACGGAGACGATCAGCAAGTATCTTCGCGCCGGCCTGATCGACGAGATGCACGTCGCCGTCTCGCCCGTCCTGCTGGGCCGGGGCGAGCCGTTCTGGGCCGGTCTGGACCTGCCGGCCCTGGGTTATGAGATGATCGAGAGCACCGCCGGCGAACGCGCGACCCACCTGCGGATCGGCCGCCGGGCCGGCCGGACGGGGCGCTGACCATGTCGCTGATCCTGTGGTCCCATCCCTACGCCGGCTATGGCCAGAAGGCCTCGGTCGCCCTCTATGAACTGGGCCTGCCGTTCGAGCTGAAGCTGGTCGACGCCGCCGACGACGCGGTCATGACCGCGTTCCGGGCCGTCTCGCCCTTCGCCAAGATGCCGACCCTCGTCGACACGGCGGCGGGCAAGACGCTCTATGAATCGAGCATCGTGATCGAATACCTCGACCGTCTGGCCGGCGGGGGGCGACTGATCCCGACGGACCCGGAGGCGGCGCTCGAGACGCGCTGGATCGACCGTATCGTCGACACCTACGTCGGCGGGCCGATGAACCGCATCGTGCTGGGCAAGTTCCGGCCCGAGGGGCAGGCCGATCCGTTCGGCGCCGATCAGGACGCACAGGTCATCGCCACCGCCTGGGACCTGCTCGAGACCCGGCTGGCCGACGGCCGGACCTGGGGCGCGGGCGAGACCTTCACCCTCGCCGACTGCGCCGCCGCGCCGATCCTGACCTACGCCCGGCGGCTGGTCCCCTTCGGCGACCGGCCGCGTCTGAAGGCCTGGCACGGACGGCTGATGACCCGGCCGTCGTTCGTCCGCGCGCTCGAGGACGCCGCCCCCTTCGGCGACCTCATGCCGGCCCCGCCCGCGGTGGATTAGATCAGCCGTGAGCCACGTCCAGCGCCGTCGTGCCGCCCGGGACCGGCGCGACTTCCAACAGCTTGAGGCGGAAGATCAGCACGCTGTTGGGCGGAATGTCGCCCGCGCCGGTTTCGCCATAGCCGATCGCCGGCGGGATGTAGACCAGCCACTCGTCGCCGACGCTCATGTGCTGCAGGGCGTCTCGCATGCCCGGGATCACCGAGCCGGAGATGCCCTCCTCGACGGTGAACACCGCCGGCTGGCCGCGCTGGAACGAGCTGTCGAACACCGTCCCGTCGGTCAGCGAGCCCTCATAGTCAACGCGCACCAGATCGTTGCCGTCCGGGCGCTCACCCCCCGGCGGACCGGCCTGCAGCACCTTGTACTGGACGCCCGACGGCAGCGTCTGGACGTCCGCGGCCTTGGCGTTCGAGGTCATGAAGAACTCGGCCTCGCGCAGGTTCTCCGCCGCCTGCGGATCCCCGGCCGAAGCGCCGTCCCGGCCGCACGCGCCCAGCGCCGCCGCCATGGCCAGCACGGCCGCTGTCCTAGCCCATCCGTAGCGCATAGCCTGCCTCTTCCAGTCCGTGTCTGATCTCGTCGGCATGGGACTCGCCGCGCGTCTCGACCATGATGTCGAACTCCGCGCCCTTGGCGGGGACATCCAGCGCCAGCCGGTTGTGCACGACGTCGATGATGTTGCCGCCCAGCCCACCGATGACGGCGCTCATCTTCGACAGCATCCCGGGGCGGTCGTCGCCGAGGATGCGGTACAGCACCAGCCGCTTCTCGCGCACCAGTTCGCGGTTCAGCACCACGGCCAGCATGCGGGAATCGATATTGCCGCCGGTCAGTTCGAGGCCGACCTTCAGGCCCCGGAACTTCTCCGGGTAGGCCAGCAGGGCCGCCAGCCCGCCGGCGCCCGCGCCCTCGGCGACGGTCTTCTCCAGCGTGGCCAAGAAGGCGACGCCCTT
This sequence comes from Brevundimonas sp., assembly GCA_035654315.1. GTDB lineage: Bacteria > Pseudomonadota > Alphaproteobacteria > Caulobacterales > Caulobacteraceae > Brevundimonas. The sequence goes on along the minus strand of DASRXE010000264.1, from coordinate 5,477 downwards.
CTCGAAATCGGCCTCATCGACGACCAGCACCTCCTCGACCAGAGGATCGGCCAGGGCGAAGGGGATGTCGCCGACCGCCTTGATGGCGATGCCCTCGGCGATGGTCTGTCCGCTGCATTTCGCCGTTTCGCCGCGGCGTTTCGCGTTGAAGGAGGGGTACATGGCCGCCTCGACGCCGAAGACGCGGACCGACGGCTTGACGCCCTTGGCGGCGATGGCCGAGCCGGCGATCAGACCGCCGCCGCCGACGGGGATGATCAGCACGTCGAGATCGGGCGCGTCTTCCATGAACTCCAGCCCGCAGACGCCCTGTCCGGCGACGATCCCCGCGTCGTCGAAGGCCGAGATGAAGACCATGCCTTCCTCGTCGCGGAACCGGTGGGCCTCCTCCGTCGAGCCCGAGAAGTCGGCGCCCTTGATCACCACCGTGGCCCCGTGGGCCCGCGTCCCGTCGGCTTTCACGAAGGGGGTGCCCTCGGGCATGACGATGGTCACCGGCACGCCCAGCCGGGCGCCGTGATAGGCCAGCGCCTGGGCGTGATTGCCGGCCGAGGCCGCCACCACGCCACGCTTGCGCTCGTCGGGCGACAGCTGCAGCAGCCTGTTGAGGGCGCCGCGCTCCTTGAAGCTGCCGGTGAAATGCAGGTTGTCGTACTTGATCCAGACTTCGGCGCCGGTCAGCTGCGACAGTTTGCGGGAATGGCGCACGGGCGTGCGATCAACCTGGCCGGCGATGCGGTCCCGCGCCGCCAGAATGTCGTCAAACGTGACTGTCATGCGAATTCCCTATACCCGGTCTGCGCCGGGTTGCCCGAGCTTTTGGACCAGCGTCCGGGGGCTCGCAACCTTGACCTTGCCGCGGCGTTCAGCGTCTCATCGGATGTTCGACCCGCACCCGTGACGGAGAGAGCCCATGGCCGCCCTGACGACATCCCGCAAACCCGCCGTTTCTCTGGTCGCCGTGGCCGCGCTCGCCGGCTTCCTCGCCGGCTGCGGGACGGTTCCGATGGAGGGCGGCTTCGGTCCGGGCCCTGGTTCGGGCGGGGCGCCGGGCGTGTTTCGCGCCGATGATTTCGCCTGGTCCACCGCCGCCGGACGCGCCTCGATCGATGGGCGCATCGACTATCGCCGCAACGGCCGGACCTTCGACTGCACCGGTTCGATCGGCCTGACGCCGGACACGCCCTACACGCGCGCCCGCTTCCGCACCCTGTACGGCGCGACCGACCGGGCGGCGGTGCCCGAGGCCGTCGTTCGCGCCCGGACTGTGGCGGACCCCAACGCCGACTATCGCTCCTACGTCCGCTCGACGACCTGCGAGGACGGCCGCTTCAGCTTTTCCGGCCTGCCTGACGGCGGCTGGTTCATCATCGCCCCGGTCAGCGCCGATGGCGAGGAGCGGATCGTCCTGATGCGCCACGTCAGTACGCGAGGCGGGCGCGTTTCCGTCACCCTGTAGCGTTCGTCAGTTGTCTTTTCAGGCCGCGTAACGGGCCGCTCTGGAGGATTAACCATGCGTCGCCCGTTCCTGACCGCCCTGATCCTCGCCGCGGGATGCGCCCTGGCCGCCAGCCCCGCGGCGGCCCAGTCGTGGGGACACAATACCGGCTATGGCCACCATCGCGGCGGTTCGAACTGGGCGCCTTCGGCCTTTGACTGGCGCAGCCAGCTGGACCGGCCCGGCGACTACCGCTGCGACGCCTTTTGGGACGCCAGCCGCACGGATTGCCACGCTCACTGGCGTGACCAGCGCCATCGCGTCAGTCGCCATGCCCGCCGCGACTACCGCGCACTGGCTGGCTATGGCCGCAACGATGGCCGTCACGGCTTGAACTACCGTGGCCATGACGGGTGGTATCAGACCCGCCGTCGCGGCTACGGCCACAGCTACGGCCACGGCTATGGCTACGGTCGACCGGCGGGCACCGCCTACCACGGGGCCTACGGGCGGCCGGACCTCGTCTATCCGGGCGGCCATGGCGGCTACCGTGACGGCCGCGACCTTGGGCGCATCGACTGGTGCCGCGCCACCTATCGCTCCTACGACCCCGCCAGCGGCTACTACCGCGCCTGGAGCGGGCGCCTGATCTTCTGCGGCTGAGCCGAACGGAGTTCACCCGATCACGGAACGGTGGGCGAGCAGCGTTCGCCATCGTTTCGCCTTGTCCGCACCGCTTCGGTCCTCTGACCCGCAAGGGGCGGTGGATCAGGGAGCGCGTTCATGTCCCAGCATAATATCTCTGGCTCGGAAGTTTTCGGGCCCAAGCCCGGCGTCATGCTGAGGTCGGTCAAGACCAGCGGCCTGCGCCGCCAGCGCGCGGCGCGGACCTGGATGGCCTTCATCGCCGGCGCGGTCGTCGCCGTCGGGGCCGGAGCGGTCGTCCTGGCCGCCGTGTTCGGCCCGACGCTCTTTGGTTAGGGGGCTAACGCTCGCGACCCGGTCGCTCGCTGCTTGAGCCTAGGCTGCGCTAAGCGCCAGGCCGCGTCGGGTCGAGAGGTCCCGTAGGGCCGACGACCGCGGCCCAACTATCAAGCCAGCCAGACCATCCGCCGCGTCCGCGCTTCGCCGGCGCGCGCCTTGCTGAAGCCGCGCCGCACCTCGCCCGTGTACAGAAAGCCCGCCTTCTCCAGCACCCGGCCCGACGCCGGATTGTCGGTGAAGTGGCCCGCCACCAGCGCGCGCCGCCGCCAGCGCCGCGAGGCCCAGACCAGCGCGCCCTCCAGCGCCTCGGTGGCGTAGCCCCGCCCCCAGAACGGACGGCCGATCCAGTAGCCGACCTCCGGCGCCGGATCGCTGTCCTCGAACAGGCCGATGACCCCGACCGGCCCATGGTCCTCGTGCTCGATCAGGAAGGTCGCGGCGCGCGCCGGATCCTGCCCCGCAACGGCCAGCACGAAGGCTTCGGCGTCCCTGGCGGAATAGGGGTGCGGCATGCGCAGGGTCATCCGCGCGATGTCCGCGTCATTGGCCAGCGTCGCCAGACGGCTGATGTCCTGCGGGCCCGGCGCGCGCAGGGCCAGGCGCCGCGTCTCGACGACAGGGGAGGGTTCGATCACGCACATGAGGCGGCCTCGGTCTTCGCGCCGCCTCCTTGGAGGGCTCGGACGGCTTCGAGGCGGGGAACGAAAACGGGGAGCCTGGTGATCCAGACTCCCCGCGGAAATAATTCCCTTGGTCCGGATCGCGGCTCTTGAGCCTTGCGCGATCCGGGTGGTGTTCCGTTCGCGCCTATTCGGCGGCCATAGCCTGTTCGGTGGTCGGAAGAATCGACACGTAACAACGGCCGTTCGCCTTCTTGGTGAACTTCACGGCGCCGTGCACGGTGGCGAACAGGGTGTGGTCGCGGCCGAGGCCGACGTTCTCACCGGGGTGGAAGGTGGTGCCGCGCTGGCGCACGAGGATGTTGCCGGCCAGCACCTGCTCGCCGCCGAACTTCTTCACGCCAAGGCGCTTCGACTCGGAGTCGCGACCGTTGCGCGACGAACCACCGGATTTCTTGTGAGCCATAGGTCTGCTCCCGTTACTCTTCTCGTTGCGCTATCGCGCGTCGCGCTGCTTGAGCGCGGGTGAATATTACGCTTCGTCGCCGGCCTTGTCCGCCTTCTTGGCGGGGGCCTTCTTGGCGGGAGCCTTGGTTTCGGTCTTTTCAGCCTTGGCGGCGGCGGCCTTCGGAGCGGCGGCCTTCTTGGCGGCCGGAGCCTCGGCTTCAGCCTTCGGAGCCGCCTTGGCCTTCGCGGGCTTGGCTTCGGTCGCTTCGACGCGCGGGGCCAGGCCGCGGGCGCGGGCGTTCATCTCGGCCTTGGTCATCAGCGAGGTTTCGCCGTCCCACTTGGCCTTTTCGCCGGCGCCTTCGATGCCGGTGATGCGCAGGACCGATTCCATCTGGCGATGGCCGTTGGTGCGGCGGTAGCCCTGACGACGGATCTTCTTGAAGATCTTGATCTTCTCGCCCTTGCGGGTTTCGACCAGCGTCGCGGCGACGGTCGCGCCGGCGATCATCGGGGCGCCGAGGGTGATGCCCTTGTCGCCGCCCAGCATCAGCACGTCGCCGAACGAAACGTTCGAGCCGGCCTCGCCGTCGAGCTTCTCGACCACGATGACGTCGCCCGGTTGAACCCGGTACTGCTTGCCGCCGGTCTTGATCACCGCGTACATGTTGAAGCCTCAGCGAAACGCAAAAAGAATAAGCCCGACGGGGGTCCCCCTCGGGCGAAGAGCGGCGACATATACGGAAGGCGCCCCCGGAGTCAACGCGGACGGGGCGAAAAAGCCCGGGATGACGCGGATGCCCGGTCGTTCGGACAGACGCTGGAGCGGGTTTCTTCGCGGCCCGGCTCGACCGTTATAAAGTAACAGGCTAGAGAGGCGGCGATGACGCCCTCCGCCACCGATCAGACGATCCTCCTGTCCCTGCTGGGTGGCGGATTCGCGGCCGCCTTCCTGCACGCGGCCCTGCCGACGCACTGGCTGCCATTCGTGCTGGTCGGCCGGGCGCAGCGCTGGAGCCTGGGCCAGATGCTGGCGGCCGTAACGGCGGCGGGTCTGGCCCATATCGCCGCCACCGCCCTGGTGGGCGGCCTGATCGTTGTTGCGGGATTGGCGCTCGACCCGTGGATCGGCGGCGTGTTGCCCCACCTGTCGGCGATCCTGCTGTTCCTGTTCGGCGTGTTCTATCTTGGCCGCGCCCTGATCCGGCGGCCGCAACTGGCTGGCGGCCCGCCGCTCGACCTGGCCGAGCCGGCCGTGTCGCACGCCGCCGCCTTCTGGGGGCTGGTGGTGATGATGGCGGTGTCGCCGGGCGAGGTGCTGCTGCCCTTCTATCTGAATCAGGCGCAGGGCGGCGTCGGCGTGCTGGCGGCCCTGACCCTGGTCTTCGCGGCGGGGACGGTGCTGGGCATGGCGGCGTTCACCCTGCTGGCCCGGACCGGTTGGTCGGTGCTTCGGCTCGAGCGCTGGGCCCGGTACGAAGGCGCCGTTCTGGGCCTCGCCCTGATCGCGATCGGCCTTCTCGTCGTCATGCATCAGCACTAAAGCTCTGCGGATGGCGAACGCCCACGGCCCCTCGCACGACCATGACCACGGTCATCACGATCATGTCCACGGCCATGGGCATCACCATGGCCCCGTCGATACCGGAGACTGGCGCTACGCCGTCGGGCTGATCGTCAACCTCGCCTTCGTTGGCTGCGAGGTCGTGGCCGGCCTGTGGAGCGGTTCGACCGCCCTGTTGGCCGACGCGGGCCACAATCTGTCCGACGTGCTCGGGCTGGCCATGGCTGGCGGCGCGGCCTGGCTGGCGCGGCGCTCGGCCGGATCGCAGAAGACCTACGGCTACGGCAAGGCCACCGTCCTGGCCGCCCTGGCCAATGCCCTGCTGCTGATCTTCGCCTGCGGCGCCATCGCCTTCGAGGCTGTGCGGCGCCTGGCCGAACCGGCCCCGGTGATGAGCGAGCTGATCATGATCGTCGCCGCCATC
>DASRXE010000263.1:0-6541 GCA_035654315.1 Brevundimonas sp. | reverse complement strand
GTCGCCGAGGTGATCTTCGTCACCCAGGATGTCGGACAGGATGGCGAACTCGCCCGAGGGCTCGAGGATCAGGCCCATGGCGATGCCCGAGACCGGACGCTTCAGCGGCACGCCGGCGTCCATCAGGGCCAGCGACGAACCGCAGACGGTGGCCATCGACGAGGAGCCGTTGGACTCGGTGATCTCCGACACCAGACGGATGGTGTAGGGGAACTCTTCAGCCGAGGGCAGCATTGGACGGATCGCCCGCCACGCCAGCTTGCCGTGGCCGATTTCCCGACGGCCCGCGCCGCCCATCCGGCCGGTCTCGCCGACCGAATAGGGAGGGAAGTTGTAGTGGAGAAGGAATTTCTCCTTGTAGGTCCCGCTCAGGGCGTCGACGTACTGTTCGTCCTCGCCGGTGCCGAGGGTGGCGACGACGATGGCCTGGGTCTCGCCACGGGTGAACAGGGCCGAGCCGTGGGTGCGCGGGAAGACGCCGACTTCCGAGACGATGGCGCGGACCTTGTCGAGGGCGCGACCGTCGACGCGGCGGCCGTTATCGATGATGTCGCGACGCAGGACGTGGGCTTCGCATTCCTTGAAGGCGGTGGAGAATTTGGCGGGCTCGACGCCGTCCGGCTTCTCGTCGGTCTTCAGCAGGGCCGCGGCGGCGCGCTCCCTGGCCTCGGCGACGCCCGAGCGGCGGTCATGCTTGCCGACCTTGGTGTAGGCGGCCTTGATGTCCTCGCCGACCAGCTTTTGGATCGAGGAGACGATGTCCGAGACGTCGTCCGCCTGGAAGTCGAACGGCTCCTTGGCGGCGTGCTCGGCCAGGTCGATGATCGCGTCGATCACCGGCTGCATGCCGCGATGCGCGAACATCAGGGCGTCGAGCATGACGTCTTCCGACAGCTCCTTCGCCTCGGATTCGACCATCATCAGGGCGTCCTGGGTGCCGGCGACGACGAGGTCGAGCTCGCTGTCCGGCATCTGGTCGAGGGTCGGGTTGAGCACCAGCTCGCCGTCGATGTAGCCGACGCGGGCCGAGCCGATCGGGCCCATGAAGGGCACGCCCGAGATGGTCAGGGCGGCCGAGGCGGCGATCATGCCGAGGACGTCGGGGTCGTTCTCCATGTCGTGCTGGAGGACGGTGACGATGACCTGCGTCTCGTTCTTGAAGCCCTTGACGAACAGCGGGCGGATCGGGCGGTCGATCAGGCGGGAGACCAGGGTCTCCTTCTCGGTCGGACGGCCTTCACGCTTGAAATAGCCGCCCGGGATCTTGCCGGCGGCGAAGGTTTTTTCCTGGTAGTTGACGGTCAGCGGGAAGAAATCCAGGCCCGGCTTGGGCGCGCGGCCGTAGACGACGGTGGCCAGGACCACGGTCTCGCCGTAGGTCGCCAGCACGGCGCCGTCGGCCTGACGGGCGATGCGGCCCGTTTCCAGCGTCAGCGGGCGTCCGGCCCACTCGATCGTCTTGCGTTTGATATCGAACATGTTTCGTCTTTCGTATCCCGCGGGCGGATTCCGCGCGGGGTCCCATCAGTGGGTGGAGCGTCGGGCGTTCAGTCCTTCGGTCCAGGGACGCCCGCGCCATCGCGAAACGTCCGGGAAGAAGAGGACCGGTATGGCCCTCGCGTCATGCGCCGGTAAATCCCGCGGCGCCCGGTTGGTTCTGGATGCGGAACGAGGCGCGGACATGGCCCGCGCCTCGGAAAACTCTTCCGCGTCGTCCGGCGCCCCTTAGCGGCGCAGGTTCAGCTTGGTGATCAGCGCCGTGTAGCGCTCGCGATCGACCTTGTTCAGGTGGTCAAGAAGGCGACGACGCTGCGAGACCATCTTGAGCAGGCCACGGCGCGAGTGGTTGTCCTTCTTGTGCGTCTTGAAGTGCTCGGTGAGGTTGGCGATGCGTTCCGAAAGGATCGCGACCTGGACCTCGGCCGAACCGGTGTCCGCTTCGCTGCGGGCGTTGTCGGCGATGACTTCGTGCTTGCGTTCAGCAGTAATCGACATCGGGTAGCTCCATTTGGAGACCCCTACCGCTCCGCTACTTGAGGGGCGTCAGGGGAGGTTAAAAACGCGGTCGGGTTCTAGCCGGCCGGCCCGCAACTGACCGAGAGCGACGAGGGTCTGGCCCTGAAAGGCTGAAACGGTTCTGGAGCCCTCCCGAAGGCGGCTCTTGAGCGTTTCGACCTGTCTGGGGAGCAGAACGATCGGCCGTCCCTGCCGAAGCGAGAAGGCGTCTTGATCCGTCACGGCCAGCTCCGGGATGTCGTCCAGGGCGGTCGCGACGGGAAGCAAGCCTTCCGAGGCGGCGTCCCTATGCACCAGATCGGTCAGGAAATCCAGCGATACGGCGTTTTCCGTCGAGAACGGCCCGACGCGCTCGCGGCGCAGGGCCGAAACATGCGCCTCTGCGCCCAGGGCGGCGGCCAGGTCGCGGGCCAGCGAGCGGACGTAGACGCCCTTGCCGGTGCGGATGGTCAGTTCGACATGGTCGGCGTCGGGTGCGTCGGTGACCGCCGCCTCGTGGATGGTCACGCGGCGCGTCGCCAGCTCGAACTCGACGCCGTCGCGGGCCAGGTCATAGGCGCGCTGGCCCTCGACCTTGATGGCGGAATACTGCGGCGGGACCTGATCGATCTCCCCGACGAAAGCCGGCAGCGCGGCGCGCACCGCCTCGACCGACGGACGGATGTCGGACCGGCCGACGATCTCGCCCTCGCGGTCGAGGCTGTCGGTGGAGACGCCCCAGTTGATAGTGAAGCGGTAGACCTTCTCGGCGTCCATCATGAACGGCACCGTCTTGGTCGCCTCGCCCAGGGCGATCGGCAGGATGCCCGAGGCCAGCGGGTCCAGCGTCCCGGCGTGGCCGGCCTTCTGGGCGTTGAACAGCCGCCGCACCTTCGACACCGCCTCGGTCGAACCCATCTCCAGCGGCTTGTCGAGGCAGACCCAGCCGTTGACGACGTCGCCCTTCTTGCGGCGACCCATCAGAGGTCGTCGGGCTTGGCGATGTCGGCCTGCACCCGGGGGTCATCGAGCAGGCGGTTCAGCCGCTCGGCGGCCTCGAAGCTCTCGTCGTGGCGGAAGCGCAGGTCGGGGGTGAAGCGCATATCGATCCGTCGTCCCAGCACGCCGCGCAGGAATTTGGCGTGGGCGTTCAGGGCCTTGACGATGTCAGCGACGTGGCCGGCGACCGGGGCGCTGTCGACGCCGGCGCCCAGCGGCTCGACGAAGCAGGTGGCGTGTTTCAGGTCCGGCGACAGGCGCACCTCGGTGACCGTGACCGAAACATCCTTCAGGGCCGGATCGTGGATGTCCTCCTCGCGCAGGACGTCGACCAGGGCGTGGCGGATCAGCTCGGCCGCGCGCAACTGGCGCTGGCTGACGGTTCCGGCTTTCGGATTGGGCTTGCGGCTGCTCATGACACTGTCCTCATCGCCTGTCGGGGTTCGGACCCGGCTTAAAAAAAGCGAAGGGCGGGGGTCTAGGCTCCGGAGGACGCGGTGTCCAGTTCGGCCCGGTCGATCGCCGCCATGAGCTCGGACGAGACGATGGAGCGGAACGGCCGCACCGGCAGGCCCGCGGCGTTGAGCGCCCCCGCCGTCCAGTGGTTGCACAGGTGGGCGATCGAGAAGGTCTCGCGGCTGGCGAAGAAGCGGGCGTCGTCCCCGGCGCGGGCGGCGGCGATGCGCGGCGCGCCGGTCGAGACGTCCAGCGAGGCCTCGATGTGCGCGGCCAGGGCCTCGAACCCTTCCGGCGTCAGGCGGAAGCTGCGGCGGCCGTCCTCGGCGAACATCGCCGTCGGGTCGCGCTGGGCCGGATCGAGCATGATCACTGACGCATTGCCCGGGCGGAAGAAGGCCCGGGCTCCATCGGGCAGGCGGCTCTCCATCGGGCTCTGGTCGACATAGAATTTGGCGTCGCCCCAGCCGATCAGGATCCAGTCGCCGGCCGGCAGGGCGCGCACCGCCTCGCCCAGCGGACCACCCCGGGCCTCCAGCGCCGCGCGCGGCACGGCCAGATCGGTGTGGAATCCGTTGTCCAGCAGGTGCAGCTCGACGCCACGGCCATCGGGCGCGGCCCGCCAGCGGCTGAGGTCGCCGGGCAGGGTCCAGGTCCAAAGGCCCCCGATCAGTCCGACGGCGGCGGCGGCGAGCAGAACGCCAAGGCCGGTGCGGGACGCTTTCCTGCGCATCATCGGGCGGTGAAACTCCAGGCGCCGCACAGGGCCGTCGGCGGGGTATCGGGGCCGACGGGTCCGACGCGGAACAGCATCAGGTCGACCCGGTCCCGGCGGTGCAGCAGGACGGCCGTTCCCGCCGGATCTCCGCCGCACAGTGCAGAGGGCGGCGTCCCCCGCCCCCCCGCGGGCGCGATGACCTCGCGCAGCTCGATCTGGGCGTCGGTCGGGGCGTCCAGCCGCGCCGCGAAGGTCTGGCCGGGGGCGAAGGCGTCGCGGCCGGCGGCGATGCGCAGCGGCCGGGTGCGCAGGCGTTCTCCGGTCTCGAAGCGCAGTTCGGCTCCCATGAAGGTCAGCGAGCCGGCGGCGGCGCGGGTGGCCTCATCGGCGGGTCCGTACTCTCCTCTCAGAGCCGCGGCGGAGCCCGGCTCGGCCGCGAGAGGCCCCGCCTCGTCCGTGACGGCCGCCTTCAGGCCCTTCAGACCGTCGGCGGCGCCGTCCGGCACACGGCGGACCCAGTCGGCGACGCCCCGCACCGCCGGTCCGGCCCCGTCGCGCAGCGCCTCCCAGGCGGCCACCGTCTGCTTCTGTTCGATGGCCAGCAGGAACAGCACCAGACAGACGAAGGACAGCGCGCCGGCGAGGCGTTTCATCGCTGTTTGGGGGCTGGCGGAAGCAGCGCTCATGGCGCCGACCCTAGCGGGGCCGAATGAAGAGGTGAACGCCTATCGCCCGACAGGGGCGCCCGCGTCCTCGCCCACGGTCGGCGCGGGCGGCATCGACCACTCGCCGCGCCAGTCATAGGACAGCTGGACGCAGTGACGGTAGGTCCCGTCCGACCAGCGCCCGACGGCGTGCAGGGTCAGCGGTCGGCCGAGCCGCACCCGGCCCATCACCAGCCAGACCTCCTCGGAGCTGGGGCATAGGGCGCGCGACAGGCCTCGGCCGTCACCCTCGGGCGCGATGGCGTAGACCGAGGTCTCACGCGAGCCGGCCGGCAGCACGCGGCGCACGGCGTCAGGTCCGCCGCGGCGGATATCGGCCGAACCGCGCTGCGAGGTGGAGATAATCCGCCGCACGCTGATGGAGCCGAACAGGCCGCGGTCGGCTTCCAGCGTGACGCCGCGGGTCAGGGCCTGGGTGACCCGGTCCGAGGCGTCATAGGCCAGATAGCGGGTCTCGGCCGCGGCCGGACCGGCGATCGCCGTCAGGGAGAGAGCGAGGATCAGGCAGATGCGCATGGAGGCTTCATCCGCGATGCATGAGGCAAAACGGCGGCGCGTCTCCTCCCCATTTCATGGAGAGGTGGATCGACGCGCCGCGACGAGACGGAGGGGCTGGCGCCGCAGCGTGGACAGAGCCCCTCCACCGCTTCGCGGTCCCCCTCCCGGCCTTGCGGGGAGGAAACCTACTCCAGCGTGCGCTGGATTTCCTCGACCGTGAAGCACTCGATGTAGTCGCCGGCCTTGATGTCCTGGAAGCCCTGGAAATGCATGCCGCACTCCTGGCCCGACGGGACCTCATTGACCTCGTCCTTGAAGCGCTTGAGCGTCGTAAGCGTGCCCAGCTCCAGCACCACCACGTCGTCGCGGATGATGCGGACCTTGGCGCCCTTGCGGACCACGCCCTCGGTGACCCGGCAACCGGCGATCTTGCCGGTCTTGGAGATGTCGAAGACCTGCAGCACCTGGGCGTTGCCGAGGAAGGTTTCCCGCTGCAACGGCGCCAGCATGCCCGAGAGCACGCCCTTCATGTCGTCGAGCAGGTCGTAGATGATCGCATAGTAGCGGATCTCCACACCTTCGCGCTCGGCCAGGTCGCGGGCCTGTTTCGAGGCGCGGACGTTGAAGCCGAGGATCGGCGCCCCGGCCGACTTGGCCAGCTGGACGTCGCTCTCGGTGATGCCGCCGGCGCCCGACATGACGGTGCGCGCGCGGACCTCGTCGTTGCCCATCTTGTCCAGCGAGCCGACGATGGCCTCCGCGGAGCCCTGCACGTCGGCCTTGATGACCACGGGCAGCTCGGAAACCTTCTTGGACTGCAGCTTGGACATCATGTCGACCAGCGAGACCTGGTTGATGCCGCCGGTCGCCTTCTCGCGCTTCACGCGGGCGCGATACTCGGTCAGCTCGCGGGCGCGGGCCTCGCTCTCGACCACGGCGAAGACGTCGCCGGGGCTGGGCGCCTCGTCGAGGCCGAGAATCTCGACCGGGACCGACGGACCGGCTTCGGTTAGCTGTTCGTTGCGCTCGTTGAGCAGGGCGCGGACCTTGCCCCAGGCGGAGCCGGCCACGACGATGTCGCCGCGCATCAGCGAGCCGCGCTTGACCAGAACCGTGGCCACCGGGCCGCGGCCCTTGTCCAGCTTGGCCT
>DASRXE010000262.1:0-4816 GCA_035654315.1 Brevundimonas sp. | reverse complement strand
TGGGCGCGAAGGCTCGAAGGTCGGAGCCGCGCCGGACAAGTTCAGAGGCGTGCGATCCTCGACCGCTGACGCCCTGACAACCTTTTAGAGAAGAAGCGGGCCGCTCAAGTTACGGAAGATTAATGTGAGGGGCGGGAGACGTGGAAGGTCGCGGAGTTGCCGACGGCGTTGGCGCCGGTGATCGCCGCCCGGCCGGAACCCGCCACGGTCGTGCTGGCGGTCGCCGAGACGTCGCCGCTGTTGGTCTGGCTGTTGCTGGCTTCGAGGTAGCCCTCGCATTCCGAGCAGGCGTAGCCCGTGACGCTGTTGCCGACCGCGTCGGCCCCGACATAGGCGTCATAGCCGTTCGTGCCCGAGAAGGTGGCGGTCACGGCGACCCCGCCCGAGTTGAACTGGCTGTTGTCGATCTCGACGTAGATGTCGTTGTTGCCGACCGACAGTTCGTTGGCGGCGCCCCTGGCGTAGGCCTCGGCGCGGCCGTAGTCATAGGCGGTGGTGGTGGCGGCGGCGCGCACGAAGGCCGTGTTGTCCTGGCTGGATTCCGTTACGACCGACCCGCCCTCATTATAGAGCACGGCCTGGTTGGCGGTTGCGTGCGCCCGTCCGGCAAGGTCCCAGGCGTTGCCGGCGTTGGCGCTGGACTCGGCCTCGACGAAATCGCCGGTGGTATTCTGGACGATGCGGAGGTCCTGGCCCGAGGTCTGGCCGCTGTTTACCGCGACCGCGTTGACGATGGCCTGGCTGGAGACGCTGGCCTCGGCCGGAATATACTGTGTTTCGATGCGGTCGTAGGCGCGCACGGTGGCCGATGAGGACTGGTCGATCATCCCTCCGACCGATGAACCTTCGCCATACAGGGCGACCGTGTTCGAGATGGCCGAGGCGTTGATCACAGCGCCGCCCAGCAGGCGGGCGTCGTCCTGGCCCAGTTCGGACGTGGCGCTGACCAGGCCGCCGGTATTGGACTGGGTCGCGTCCACGGTCAGGTCGGCGTCATAGGCGCTGACCGCCAGATAGGCGCCGCCGGCCTGGGTGGTGGAGGTGACGAGACCATAGGTGTCGCCGCCCAGGGTCATGTCGGTGGTCGCAACCGCATCGCCCTGCATCTGCTGGTCGGACTGGACGGTGATGGCGCCGTTCTCGACCGCGCCCGAGGCGCTGTTGCCCTGGGCGGACGTGCTGACGGTGACCTGTTCCTGGGCGTCGACGACGTTCAGCGTCTGGTGCGAAAACACATCGCCCAGCTGCAGCTGTTCGTTCAGGACGATCGTGCCGTCCTGCGCCGAAGCCTCAGTAGCGGCTGCGACGCACAGCGCCGTCGCGGCGATCGTGCCAGCGAGACGGATCCGCGCGGGTATCGCCATTGTTCGTGTCCGTGTTGGGGTAAGCCGGATAATAGCCGCCGGTGGGCCCGGTGGTGCCGCCAAGGGGGTCAGGCCCGGCCGAGAAGCATATGTCTGGACCCGGCGCGCCGTACAGGTTGGCCATGAACTCGACCGTGGCGCGCTCGATCAGGGCGCGCACGGCCAGCTGGACCGGCTCCAGCCCGCCCTCGCCGGCCGAAATGTCGAAGACGTTGCCGTTCAGGAAGTCGAACACCCCGGCCGAGATCTCGCGGCCGATGATCTGCTTCTGGTAGGAGACCACGTCGACGACCTGCAGGGTGGTCGTCTGGACCAGCCGCAGGTCCATGGCGATGTTCATCACATAGGCCCGGCCGGCGAAGGCGGTGGAAAGCGGGGTTTCGGAGACGGCCTGGCCGGCGGCCATGTCGAACCCGCCGGAGCGGATGTTGTAGTTCACCTCGGTGATGCCGCCGACGATATAGAAGTCGGTGCCGGGGACCGAGCCGGCGAGGATGCGGCGGTACTCGACGTCGTCCGCGCCACCCGGGCCGGCATCGCCGATCAGGCGGTTATTGGCGTAGCGGAGCTCCATCTCAGAGACGGAGGTGTCGTAGCGCTCGAGTATCTGCGCGCCGGACTTGGCCAGGGCGGTCATGGCCATCAGCGAGGCGCCGCCGGTGATCTGGCGGCCGCCGTCGGCGGACACCGTGCCGGTGTAGTCGCTGATTCGGCCCACCGCGATGCGCGGGGAGGGCAGGTCGTAGCGCCGGGCGTAGTCGGCCATGCAGTAGAGGGCGGCGGAGTAGGGGGTCGGGTTGGCGGTCACCGGGGCGTTGCCGATCGGCGTGGCGTACATGCCCTGCGGACCCGCTGACGCGGAGATGCAGCCGCCCAGCAGCGCGGCGATGGCGCTCGCGGCGGCGGCCGTCTTCAAACGCCGGGCGATCGGACCGTGAATCATGGAAGCCTCAGCGTGCCGTTCAGGCTGGTTCCGGCGGTGACGTCGCCGTTGTTGGTCTGGGTGGAATTGACGATGACCGTATTGTGGTTGCCCTGGACCACGACGTTCAGGCTGTTGCCGATGGCCGTGGAGCCGCCGATGGCCGTGCCGTTGTTCGAGCCGGCGCCGGAGAAGCTGGACGAGACGCCGCCGCTGGCGCTGGAATAGCTGCTCGCGCCGGCCTGGATGATGCCGTCGACGATGAGTCGGTTGCCGTTCTGATCGCGGGTCGAGCCCGTCTGGGGCCGGGCGGTGGTGTAGCGCGACCCGCCATAGCCAGCCTGGTAGGCGCCCATGCCGGACGAGCCGGCCGACTGGGCCGCCGCTGCGGCCGGGAGCGCCAGTGCGGCGACGCCGAGGATCGCGGGAATGGTCTTCAGCCGGAACGTCATTGCGAACCTCCACAGGCGGGAATGGTTTATGGGCCGGCAAGCAACCCCCGTGCCAATCTGGATCATGGTTATTAAGAACCGCTTGCGATGATCACGAACGGCGATCACGAATTCGTCCCCAAGCGCCCGGAGTCCCGCCCTGACCGACCAGGCTGACCAACGAATCTTCAATATCCCGGCCGTGGCGCTGTTTCTGGCCGTTTCGCTGCCGGCCCTGTTCTGGCTGCAGACCCAGTTGCCGGACTTTGGACTGTCGCTGGCCTTCAGGCCGGCGTCCCTCTGGAGAGGCGACTGGTGGCCGGGACTCTTCAGCTCCATGTTCATGCATGGCGGCTGGGGACATGTGGCTGCCAATGCTCTGGGCGTCGTCGCCTTCGCGCCGCCCCTCGCCCGGATGATGGGCGGGAGCCGTGGCGCGCTGGGGTTTCTGGCTTTCTACCTGATGGTCGGACTCGCCGGCACGATCGGCTACGGCCTGGTTCATCCGGACACCTTCGATCCTCTGGTGGGCGCGTCGGGCGCGGTGTTCGGACTGATGGGAGGAGCCCTGCGCCTGCTGGGGCGCCGCGACGGCGCGCTGCGGTCCCTGGGTGACCGTCGCTTCCTGGTCATGTCCGCCGTCATCATGGCGGTGAACGCCGGCGCGGGCCTGATCGGGCTGGCGCCGGGCGCAGGAGCGGGGGCCAGGGTGGCGTGGGAAGCCCACGCCTTCGGCTACATCGCCGGCGCGCTGCTGATCGGGCCCTGGGCAGGGCTGTTCCGCTCACGCCCGACGTCATTTGATTCCCCGACCGATCTGCGCGACCCTTCCGCCTGAAGCGGTCCGTCCGCGGCCGCGCTCTATATACAGAGGAGGAGCCGCGATGCTGGTCGCCGAGATTCTCAAGGACAAGGGCGGCGCCGTCTACGATATCCGGCCCGATGCGCGGCTGGGTGACGCCTGCGGCGAACTGGACCGGCTGGGCGTGGGCGCGCTGATCGTCTGCGACCAGGACCGGGTCGTCGGGGTCGTCTCCGAGCGGGATGTTGTCCGGGCGGTCGCGCGCGACGGGGCCGCGGCGCTGGACCGGTCCGTCTCCGACATCATGACCGCCGACGTCGTATTCGCGGCCCCTTCCGAAAGCGTGGCGATTCTGATGGGGCGAATGACCGATCGCCGAATCCGTCATCTGCCGGTGCTCAGAGAGGGGCGGCTGGCTGGCGTGATCTCGATCGGCGACGTGGTCAAATGCCAGATCGCCGAAGCCACCCAGGAAGCCGAGTCTCTCCGCACATATATAGCCGCCGGCTGACGGAGACGCGTTGCGCGCGCCGGTGGGCCGGGGCCGCCAACCGCGAGTCTGCGAGAAAGTTCGGGATTCCGACGGAATCGGGTTGCGGTCCAAAAGGCCGCTGCGTATATCGCCGCCTCGCTCGGAAACGGGCCGGCCGCCGGGGGCCGCGGAGACGAAAATCTCCAGCGATCTCCCGGGAAGAAAGTCGCGAAAGCGGGTTGCTTCCTTAAGGTGTTTCGGTTAGGTTCCGCGCTCCAATCGAATCGCTCGGACGAAACAGAGGCAAGCCTCTCGGCTTTCCAGACGGTTTCTTGCGGCCCGAAGGCTCCGGTCTTCACGCCCCGCAAGATGGCTGAAAAAGCCCGGTTGACACGGAGAACGGCCTTCCTTAGAGAGCCGCCTCCGCCGCCCCTCCAGGGTGGTTTGCAGACAGAGGTTCTTCTTTAAAAAGAACCACTTGACGCAGGAAAATGAGGCGCTAAACAGCGCCTCCCTCGCCTCCGGGCGGGGCCGCTGAAAAGAGGTTCTTCTTCGGAATGACCGCTTGACACGGGAAAGCGAGGCGACTACATCGCCGCCTCCGCCGCAACCGGGCGCTAAACGGTGGGATCGGACTTCCGGTTCCGGGTCTTTGAAATCGTTGATCTGGAAAGAGAAACGCAGGCGGCGGTGTCCTAGCGACAATCCTAGAGATTGTCTCGACACTGACAACTGCGGTCTTTTTGAAAAGACACCATGACGTCGCTCTTCGGAGAGGCGTTCGTGGGATCTCGTCAAGAATACGTAGAACTAATGCCAAGTCGG
>DASRXE010000261.1:0-2505 GCA_035654315.1 Brevundimonas sp. | reverse complement strand
CCGATGGCGCGGAACAGGGCCACGGCCAGGTCGGTCGGCTTGTTGGTCGCCACGCACAGGATCGCGCCCCGCGCCGCCAGCCCGTCCAGCGCCTCGATCGCTCCCGGATAGGCGGTGCTCTCGTCGGCGATATGCTCCATATAATCGACCAGGAAGGCCTCCAGCAGGGCCGGGGAGGCGGCCTCGTCCCAGGCCATGCCCGCCGCCTCGAAACCCTGTTTGAGCAGCGCCACCGCGCCATGACCGATGTAGTTGCGCGCGATCTCCAGCGGCAGCACCGGCAGATCGTGCTGGGCCAGCAGCCGGTTCAGCGTGCCGACGATGTCCGGCGCCGTCTCGACCAGCGTCCCGTCGAGGTCGAAGGCGATGGTCCAGCCTTCCAGCTCGCGCACCACATCCGCCATCCGCATCTCCCGCCGGCCGCCCCGATGGGCTAGACCCGGGCAACGCCTAACCGCCGGACCGATTCATGACCAGCACCCAGCATCCTCGCGCCGCCATCATCCTCGCCGCCGGCCAGGGCACGCGGATGAAGTCGCCGCTGCCCAAGGTGCTGCACCCGGTCGGCGGCCGGGCCATGCTGGACCACGCCATCGACGCCGCCGAGGCCCTGGGCTGCGAGCGCATCGTCGTGGTGGTCGGGGCCCATTCCCCCGAGGTCCGCGACCACGTCGTCAAACGGCTCGGCGAGGACGCCATCGCCGTGCAGGACCCGCCGCTGGGCACCGGCCACGCCGTCCGCGCCGCCGAGGCCGTGCTGGGCGATTTCGTCGGCCAGGTGGTCATCACCTACGGCGACGTGCCCCTGCTGCGCGCCGCCGACATCGAGCCGGTCTTCGCCGCCCACGACGGGGTCACCGTCATCGGCTTCGAGGCCCGCGACCCCGGCGCTTACGGTCGCCTGGTCATGGACGGCGACCAGCTCGCCGCCATCACCGAGGCCAAGGAGGCCTCGCCCGAAGTCCTGGCCCTCACCGCCTGCAACTCCGGCGTCATGGCCGCCCCGGTCGGCCTGCTGTTCGACCTGCTGCGCGAGGTCCGCAACGACAACGCCAAGGGCGAGTACTACCTGACCGACGTGGTCGAACTGGCCCGCCGCCACGGCGCCGCCACCCGCGCCGTCTTCGCCTCCGAGGACGCCGTCATGGGCGTCAACGCCCAGGCCGAACTGGCCCAAGCCGAGGCCCTGTTCCAGAAGGTCCGCCGCGACGACTTCCTCGCCGCCGGCGTCACCATGCCGGCCCCCGACACGGTCCATTTCTCGTATGACACCGAGGTCGGCGCCGGAACGACGATCGAGCCCTATGTCGTCTTCGGCCCCGGCGCGCGGATCGCCTCCGGCGCCCGCATCCGCGCCTTCAGCCACATTGAAGGGGCCACGGTCGCCGCCGGCGCCGAGGTCGGTCCCTACGCCCGCCTGCGTCCCGGCGCCGATCTGGGCGAGGGCGCCAAGGTCGGCAATTTCGTCGAGGTCAAGAACGTCCGCATGGACAAGGGCGCCAAGGCCAATCACCTCGCCTACCTCGGCGACGGCGAGGTCGGCGCCAAGGCCAACATCGGCGCCGGCACGATCTTCTGCAACTACGACGGCTTCTTCAAACACCGCACCACGGTCGGCGAGGGGGCCTTCGTCGGCTCCAACAGCTCGCTGGTCGCTCCGGTCACCATCGGCGCCGGCGCCATGGTGGGGTCGGGCTCGGTGATCACCCGCGACGTCGACCCCGGCGATCTCGCCCTCGCCCGCGGCCAGCAGACGGCCAAGGCCGGCTGGGCCGCCCGGTTCATGGAGACGATGCGGGGGAAGAAGGCGGCCGGCAAATGATCCCTCTCCCGGCGGGAGAGGGCTTGAGCGCCCGTGAGCGTCAGCGAGCGGTCTTGCGCGAAAGGGTGAGGGGTTCAAGCCTTGCCGTTTTCCCCTCTAACCCCTCACCCTTTCGGCTTGACGCATCGCTTCGCTCTGCGAGCCTCAAGCCCTCTCCCGCCGGGAGAGGGAGCGATTCATGACCGCTGATCTCCAGAAGAAGAATGCCGGCGAAGCCGCCGCCATCCGGGTCGAGGCGGGCATGACCGTCGGCCTCGGCACCGGCTCCACCGCCGCCTGGTTCGTCAAGGCGCTGGCCGCCCGCAACCTCCCGAACCTGCGTTGCGTCCCCACCTCGGAAGCCACCGCCGAACTGGCCCGCGAACTGGGCCTGCCGCTCTCCACCCTCGAGGACTCCCCTCGCATCGACCTCACCGTCGACGGCGCCGACGAGGTCGGGCCCGGCCTCGCCCTGATCAAGGGCGGCGGCGCGGCCCTGCTGCGCGAGAAGCTGGTCTGGGAGGCCTCCGCCCGCTGCCTGGTCATCGCCGACGCCGCCAAGGTGGTTCAAACCCTCGGCGCCTTCGCCCTGCCGATCGAGGTCGTCGCCTTCGGCCACAAGACCACCGCCAACCGCATCGCCGACGTCCTGGCCGACCACGACATCGCCATGCCGGCCCGGGTCAGAACCGCCGAGCGCGGCC
>DASRXE010000260.1:0-9413 GCA_035654315.1 Brevundimonas sp. | reverse complement strand
CAACATCGATTCCATGCTGGAGGGCGGACCCGGCAAGCTGGCGGGCCAATCGTTCGAGGTGCTGGAGACCTACCGGATGTTCGCCGACGACCGGGGCTGGAACCGGTCGCTGGAGGAGGCGGTGCGCACCGGCCTCACCGCGGAGGCCGCCGTCGACCGGGTTCGCAACGAGCACCGCGCCCGCTTCGCCATGGCGCGCGATCCCTACATCCGCGAACGACTGCACGACTTCGAAGACCTGGCCAACCGGTTGCTGCGGCTGCTGGCGGGAGACCGTCCGGGCGAGCGCGAATTGCCGGACGACGCCATCCTGGTGGCTCGCAATCTCGGGCCCGCCGATCTGCTGGAATATCCCCGACACAAGATCCGGGGGCTGCTGCTGGAGGAGGGTTCGGCGGCCAGCCACGCGGCCATCGTCGCCCGCGCCCTGCAGATCCCCTGCGTCGGCCGCTTGATGGGCCTGCGCGACCGCCTGTCCGAGGGCGATCTGGTCATCGTCGACGGCGAAACCGGCGAGGCCTATCTGCGGCCCCGGCCCGACATGCTGGCGGCGGTCCAGTCCCGTATCGAGGTGCGCAGCGAGCGGCAGGCCGAGTTCACCCGCCTTCGCGACGTCGCACCTATCACCCTCGACGGGACCCGGATCACCGTCCTGACGAATGCGGGCCTCGCCGTCGATCTGGAGAATCTGGACGCCACCGGGGCCGAGGGCATCGGCCTGTTCCGCACGGAGTTCCAGTTCATGGTGTCCGAGGAACTGCCGCGTCTCGACGCCCAGACCGCGCTTTACAAGCTGGTGCTGGACACGGCGGGCGATCGGCCGGTCACCTTCCGCACCCTCGACATCGGCGGCGACAAGGTGCTGCCCTATCTGGAGACCGAGCGCGAGGAGAACCCGGCCCTCGGCCGCCGGGCCATCCGCCTCGGCCTTGACCGGCCCGGCCTGCTGCGGCTGCAGCTGCGGGCGCTGCTGACCGCCGCCGCCGGGCGCGAGCTGCGGGTCATGTTCCCGATGATCGCGACGGTCGATGAGTTCCGCGCCGCGCGCGAACTGGTCGACGTCGAATGCGCCTGGGCCCGGCGCCGGGGCCGCGCGCTGCCCGCCCTGCTGCGGGTCGGGGCGATGATCGAATGCCCCTCGCTGCTGTGGCACCTCGACGCCCTGCTGCCGCTGACCGACTTCGTCTCGATCGGCACCAACGACCTGCTGCAGTACATGTTCGCCGCCGACCGGACCAATCCGCTGGTCTCGGACCGCTACGACCCCCTGTCGCCGCCGGCTCTCAGGGCCCTGGCCGAGATCCAGAAGAAATGCGCCGACACCGGCACGCCGGTCTCCGTCTGCGGCGAGCTGGCCGGTCGGCCGCTGGAGGCGTTCGCCCTGCTGACGCTGGGCTACACCCGCCTCTCGACGCCCGCCGGCGGGGTCGGACCGGTCAAGCGGATGATCCTGTCCGCCGATCTGCCGGCCGCCCGGCGCGGCATGGCCAATCTGCTCGGCTCGTCCTCCGGCTCGATCCGCGGCGAGCTGGAATCGCTGGCCCGGAAATTGAACATCACGATCTGAAACGTCCCGGTCTGACGCGCCGGTACGCCTAACAAATCGTTGATCGGCCAACTCAAATGAGTTATCCACAAGCTGGATCCGGGTGGTTTGCGGGGGCAGACCCGGTCTGTCATCCCGATATGATACAGGCCCCCTGTTGGAGTACGGCGCGCGAGGAGTCCTTTCACGCGCCGAGTATGGGGTCAGGCCGGATGGCGCTGGATACGGGGAACACCCCGAATGAGTCTCGGGATCGTCCCGACTGGAAGGAAGAGGTTCCTTCCGTGATGGATGCGCCGACTCTCGGCGACGGCCTGCACATCGCCAGAACCCACTCCGGCCGCTCGCTGGCCGAGCTTTCCAGCATCACCCGGGTGCCGACGCGCTACCTGACGGCGCTGGAACAGAACGATTTTTCGGTCCTGCCCAACCGAGTCTTCTCGATCGGCTACGTTCGCGCCTACGCCGCGGCGCTGGGCCTGGACGAACAACTGGCCGTCGAACGGTTCAAGCGCGAGAGCCCCGATCCGTCGGTGCCGCTGCAGCCGCCGGTCGGCGTCGCCTTCGAAGAGGTCAAACGCTATTCGCCCCGCCTGATCGCCGCCGGCCTGGCGCTGATCCTGGCCGTGGTCGGCTGGAACGTCTTCCAGCGCGTCAGCCTGATGCGCGCGCCGCAGCCGTCGGACATCGCCGCCGTGCCGGAAAGCTGGACCCTCGGCGCCGTCCCGGGCCAGGGACAGTTCATGCGCCTGAGCGCGCCTCGCCCGGCTCCGCCGGACCAGACGGTGCCGGCCCTCTACATCACGCCCGGCCTCGAGGCCGAACTGACCGGGATCGATCCGGCCTCGCCGGAAGGCCTCGCCGCCGCCGCCGCCGCAGCGCCGCCGGTTCAGAAGGCCTTCAATCCGCGCGGGGCCATCTACGGCGCCGCGGCCAGCGCTTCGCAGGTGGTGCTGCAGGCGCGAGATTCCGCCTATCTGATCGTTCGCATGTCCGACGGCCGGGTGCTGTTCGCGCGGCAACTCGCCGCCGGCGACGCCTGGCGCGCCCCGGTGGGCGTCAGGGCCACGGTCGAGGTGCAGGACGTCTCCGCCTTCGACGTCTATCTGAACGGCGAACACGGCGGCGCGCTCGAGGCTGTCCAGACCCCGCTGGAGCGGCTCAACGCGCGGGCTCAGAGCCTCGGCCGGCAGGCCGCCGCCGCCATTGCGGCCCGGACCGAGGTGGCCCGGACCGCGGCGGTCCAGGCGCAGGCCCAGGCCCAGCTCCAGGCCGCGGCCGCTGTCCAGGATGTCGCGGTAAACGGCGGCTGATCCGCGACGCCTTGCGTCGTGGCCATGCCGCAATCGAGCGCCTATGTAGGCCCTGACATGAGCCACGACCCCGCATCCGAACTCGGGCACGTCCGCCCCTGGCGCCATATCGAGCGCCGCAAGAGCCGCCAGATCATGGTCGGCAATGTGCCCGTGGGCGGCGACGCGCCGATCACGGTTCAGTCGATGACCAATACGCCGACCTCGGATGCGGCCGCCACGCTCGATCAAATCCGCCGGCTTGAAGAAGCGGGCGCCGATATCGTCAGGGTGTCCTGCCCCGACGAGGACTCGACCGCGGCCTTCCGCACCATCGCGCGCGAGTCCCGCGTCCCGCTGGTGGCGGACATCCACTTTCATTACAAGCGTGGCATCGAGGCCGCCGAGGCGGGCGCCGCCTGCCTGCGCATCAATCCCGGCAACATCGGCTCGCCCGACCGCGTCCGCGAAGTGATCCAGGCCGCCAGGGATCACGGCTGCTCGATGCGCATCGGCGTCAACGCCGGCTCGCTCGAACGCGACCTGCTCGAGAAATACGGCGAGCCCTGCCCCGACGCCATGGTCGAGAGCGCCCTGAACCACGCCCGCATCCTGCAGGACCACGACTTTCACGAATTCAAGATTTCGGTGAAGGCCTCCGATCCCTTCCTCACCGTCGCCGCCTACCAGCAACTGGCCGAGGCGATCGACTGCCCCCTGCACCTGGGGGTGACCGAGGCCGGACCCTTGCGCACCGGCACCATCAAGTCGGCCATCGGCATGGGCTCGATGCTGTGGGCCGGCATCGGTGACACCATCCGCGTCAGCCTCGCCGCCGACCCGGTCGAGGAGGTCAAGGTCGGCTTCGACATCCTCAAGTCGCTGGGCCTGCGCCACCGCGGCGTCAACATCATCGCCTGCCCCTCGTGCGCGCGGCAGGGCTTCAATGTCATCGAGACGGTCGGCGTTCTGGAAGAAAAGCTGGCCCATGTGACCACGCCGATGTCGCTGTCGATTATCGGTTGCGTGGTCAACGGCCCGGGCGAAGCGCTCTACACCGACGTCGGCTTCACCGGCGGCGGCAAGGGTTCGGGCATGGTCTATCTGAACGGCAAGACCGCCCACAAGCTGGCCAACGACGGCATGATCGACCACATCGTCGAACTGGTCGAGGCGAAGGCGGCCGAATTGGACGCCGCCCGCAACGCCGCGAGGCCGGTTTCGGCGCCGGCGCTGGAACCGGCGGAATAGCAAGGGGCCTGTCGGCGCGGACGGCCCCGGGCTACGAAGGGCGATCCTTTCGCCGCCGGATGCCTCATGACCCGCTTCTCGCACCTTCGCCGCCTCGCACTGTCGCTCGTCGCGGCTCTCGCCCTGATCCCTGCGGGCCCCACACTGGCCCGCCCGCAGGCCGCTTCCGCGACAGAGGCCGTCGCCTTTGCGCCCGCCCACGTCCAGCTATCGGCGCCCAACGGCCGCGCCATAGATGTCAGCGTGTGGACGGCCCCGGACGAACGGGCGGTGGTGGTCTTCAGCCACGGCTACAACGGCAATCCCGCGGCCTATGAGCGGATCCTGTCGGAATGGGTCGAGGCGGGCTTCACTGTCGTCGCGCCCCTGCACGTCGATTCCCTGCGCCACCCCCTGCACGCGGAGGTGGACGGTCCCGCCGCCTTCATGACCCGTCTGGTCGACCTGGCCGTGGCGCGCGGCTATGCGAAGGCCCAACATGCCGGCAAGCCGATCATCGCGGCCGGCCATTCCTTCGGCTCGCTGATGTCTGCGATTTCCGGAGGCGCCGTCACCATCGCCGGTCCGCAGGGCGATCCGGACGTGAAGGCGGTCGTCGCCCTCTCGTCCGCCGGCGATCTGGACGGGGTGGTCACGCCCGAAAGCTACGCCGCCCTGACCGTCCCGACCCTGATGATCACCGGCGACGCGGATCTCGTCCCGCAGTACGTCACCGACTGGCGGGCCCATCGCAGCGCCTTCGACCGGAGTCCGGCCGGGGGCAAGATGCTGCTGGTCTTCGAGGGCGGAGACCATAGCCTGATCCGCAACGCCGACGAGGCCGACTTCGACCTGATCGCCCGAGCCTCAACCGCGTTCATGAAGGCTCATGGCCTCGGCGATCCCGAGGCTCTCCAGACTCTCGAAGCCCTGACTGCGCCCGAGGGCGTGACGATCGAAAGGCGCTGAGCATGAAACTCTACATCACCGCCCCATCCCCCTACGCCCGCAAATGTCGCATTGTGGCGCGTGAGAAGGGGCTGGCCGACCGCATCGAGGAGATCGCGGTCGATCCCTACGCCAATGCGCCGGAACTGCTGGCGTCGAATCCGCTGGTCCAGGTGCCGACCCTGATCGCGGACGACGGCCTGCCGCTGAACGACAGCCCGGTGATCTGCGAATATCTCGACGCGCTCGGCGCCGGTCCGCGGCTGCTGCCCGAGGGCGGCGCGGAGCGCCTGCGGGTGCGGCGGCTGGAGACCCTGGCCAATGGCGCGCTGGAGATGGGCGTCAAGCTGGTGCTGGAGAAGCGCCGGCCGGAACACGAACGCTCGCCGTCGTGGATCGAGCGCTGGACGACCAATATGGGCCGCGCGCTCGACGGGCTTGAGGCGGCGGCCCCCGACGCTTCGCGGCTCGACATGGGCGTGATCACGGCGGGCGTGGCGGTGACGTGGATCGGCTTCCGCCATGCGGACTTCGACTGGAAGACCGGCCGACCGGCTCTGGTCGCCCTGCAGGCCGCGCTGGAGGCGCGCCCGAGCTTCCGCGAGACCGCGCCCGCCTAGAGCGAAATCGGTTGAGTTGGACGCAGTCCAACTCGGCTCAGATTTCGCTCCAGCATTGATTCTGGACCATTTTTTGGATTCAGGTCGATTCGACCTGAAGCAAAAATGGTCTAGGGAACGACCCCGGCGATCTGCAGCCCTTGGTAGCCGGCCAGCAGGACGATCAGCCCACCGACCACATAGGTCAGCACCTTCGCCGGCACCCGCTTGGTGATCCAGCCGGCGAACGGCGCGGCGATCAGGCCGCCGACGATGAGGCCGCCGATGGCCCAGGCGTGATGCTCAAGCGCGCCGCCGTCCCACCGGCCGCTCAGGAGCGCGATGAGGAAGGCGCCCGATATGGCGCTGGTGACCAGCAGTTCCGCTGTGTTGACGGTGCCTATGGCGCAGCGCGGTTCCGTTCCGGCGCCGACGAGTGTCGAGGTCACCGTCGGCCCCCAACCCCCGCCGCCGATGGAATCGAGAAAGCCGCCGACCACCCCCAGCGGGCCACTGAGCAGACGCGGAAACACGCGATGCTTGATGTCATGGCTGGCCCGCCACAACACCCAGACGCCGATGATCAGCAGATAGGCGAGGATGAACGGCTTGATCGTCTCGCCCGGCACGCCGGTCAGGACATAGGCCCCGACCACTCCGCCGACCACGCCGCCGACGGCGAGCGGCCAGAACAGCGGCCACAGGATGTTCCGGTGCGCGATGTGCGACGCGGCCGAGGCTCCCCCGGTGAAGATCTTGGCGACATGGACGCTGGCCGAGGCCGTGGCCGGCGGAACGCCGAACGCCAGCAGCACGGTGTTGGCGATGACGCCATAGGCCATGCCCAGCGCGCCATCGACGATCTGGGCCAGCAGGCCGACCAGCAGGAAGAGCAGAAAGGTATCCATGCGCCCCCAAGGCGTGGCCGAAGCTTTGCTTCTCCGATGAAAGCCGGGTCCGCGCAATTGGTTGCTGCGCCCTCCATCGACAGATCGCGGGCCGTCGCGCTAAGGCAGGCCTCCCGCGAAACAGGAATGTTCTCCCTTGCGACTGCCCCAGGCCAGGCTCGATCAGGTGCTCGACCGCTTCCACCAGGTGGAGGCGCGCATGGGCTCGGCCAGCGACGGGGCCGAGATCGTGCGCCTGTCCAAGGAGCACGCCGAGATGAAGCCGGTGGTCGACGCCGTCTCCGCCCTGGCCCGCGCCCGCGCCGAGATGGCCGATCTGGAGGCCATGGCGGCCGATCCGGAGATGGCTGAGATGGCGGCGGAGGAGCTGGAGGCGCTGAAGGAGCGACTGCCCGACCTCGAGCGGGACGTCGCCCTGTTGCTGGCCCCGCGCGACGCCGACGAGAACGCCTCCGCCGTGCTGGAAGTCCGCGCCGGCACCGGCGGCGACGAGGCCGCCCTGTTCGCCGGCGATCTGTTCCGGATGTACTCGCGCTACGCCCAGGGCCGCGGCTGGCGGGTCGAGGTCGACAGCGCCACCGAGGGCGAGGCCGGCGGCTACAAGGAAATCATCGCCACCGTCACCGGCGAGGGCGTGTTCGGCCGGCTGAAATTCGAAAGCGGCGTCCACCGCGTCCAGCGCGTGCCGACCACGGAGGCCGGCGGCCGCATCCACACTTCCGCGGCGACGGTCGCCGTCCTGCCCGAGGTCGAGGACGTCGAGATCGAGATCCGCGATCAGGACATCCGCATCGACACCTTCCGCGCCTCCGGCTCGGGCGGCCAGCACGTCAACAAGACGGACTCCGCCGTGCGCATCACCCACATGCCCTCCGGCATTGTGGTGACTTCCTCCGAGAAGTCGCAGCACGTCAACCGCGACAAGGCGATGAAGAACCTGCGCGTGCGACTCTACGACATGCAGCGCCAGGAGAAGGACCTCGCCCGCTCCAGCGCCCGCAAGTCACAGGTCGGCTCGGGCGACCGCTCCGAGCGAATCCGCACCTACAACTTCCCGCAGGGCCGGGTCACCGACCACCGCATCGGCCTGACCCTGCACAGCCTGCCGCAGATACTCGAGGGCGACCTCGACCCGATGCTGAACGCGCTGATCGCCGAGGATCAGGCCGCGCGGCTGGCCGATCTGGAGGCGGAGCTGGGGTGAGAGGCGGGCCGGGGGCCAGCGATACCCCTCTCCCGGCGGGAGAGGGCTTGAGCCTCCGGGAGCGAAGCGATCGGCAAGGCGAAAGGGTGAGGGGCTACCGTCAGCGGAAGTCCTGCGTTAGCCGACCCTCACCCTTTCACGCAGCCAATCGCCCATGCGGGCTCTTGGGCGTTCAAGCCCTCTCCCATCGGGAGAGGGGTCCGGGCGCCGGCTGACGATTGAGCCTACCCCTCCGTCGTCAGCGCCCCACCTTCCACCCGCACAAACTGGGCGCGCCCGCGCAGGGGCTCAAAAAGCTCCGCCTCGGTGCCGGTCAGGAACGCCTGCAGCCCCAGCGCCTCGATCTCGTCGAACAGGGCGGCGCGGCGGCGGGCGTCGAGGTGCGCCGGCGCCTCGTCCAGCAGCAGGATCGGCGCGGCCGCCTGATCCGCCAGCCGGGCGATCTGGGCCAGGATCAGGTTCAGCACCAGCGCCTTCTGCTCGCCTGAGGAGCCTTCGGCGGCCGGCCGGTTCTTCTCGCGGTGCAGGGCGGTCAGGTCGGAGCGGTGCGGGCCATACAGAGACCGCCCGGCGGCGGCGTCGCGTAGTCGAAATCTCGCAAACCCCTCGCGAAGCGTCGCCGAAATCGTCGAATTATCCGCCCCGGCCGTCGCCGAATTCTCCGCCTCTCCGGACAGGCCGAGATCGGCCTGGGGGAAGGGCCGGTCGCCGCGTTCGTCGATGGCGGCCTGAAGGGTTTTCAGGGCGGCGGCGCGGGCGACGGCGGCGGCGGCCCCGGCCTCGCCGAGCCTCAGCTCCAGCGCATCCAGCCACAGCGGATCGGCCGGCTGGCCTTCCGCCCCATCGGTCAGCAGCCGCAGCCGCTCGCGCAGCGCCTTCTCATAGGCCGAGACCGACGCCGCGTGATCCGGGTCCGCCGCGAACACCAGCCGGTCGAAGAATTTCAGCCGCGCCGCCCGCGCGTCCGAGAACAGCCGGTCCTGCTCGGGCGTGGCCCAGACGGGGCGGAGGTGGTCGAGCAGCCGCCCAGGCTGGGCGGTCTCGCCGTCGATGCGCACGATGCGCCGCGCCGCGCCCGGCGATTGCACCCCGGTGCCCAGCTTCGTCTCGTCCTCGCCGTCGATCAGCACCGCCGCCACGGCCCAGGCCCGGCCGCCGGCCTCGCCCGGCTCGCGCCGCCCCATCTCCGGCGCGCTCGCCCCCCGCAGCCCCTTGCCGGGGGTGAACAGGCTCAGCGCCTCCAGCAGATTGGTCTTCCCCGCCCCGTTCGGCCCATGCAGCACCACCGTCCCTGCCGCGATGGACAGGGTGGCCGCCGCATAGGAGCGGAAATCGGTGAGGGTGAGGGCGGTGATCAAGGGAGTGGTTAGTGGCTAGTGATTAGTGATTGGCGCGGGGCCGCTGGTGGCAGGACCGATCCCGCCGGGTGATCCAGCAACCACTAATCACTAGCCACTAACCACTTCGCCTCACACCCGCAGCGGCATCAGCACATACTGTACGCCCGGATCGCCCGGATCGAGGACCAGCGTCGGCGAGGCCGGATCGGCGAATTTGAAATGCGCCGTCTCGCCGGTGATCTGGCCGGCGACGTCGAGCAGATAGCGGGCGTTGAAGCCGATTTCGAAGGGCTCTTCGGAATAGCCGATCTCGACTTCCTCGACGCCCTGCCCGGCCTCCATGTTG
>DASRXE010000259.1:0-10891 GCA_035654315.1 Brevundimonas sp. | reverse complement strand
ACCGCGGTCGACGCGGGCTCTCCCGTGCGGCTGATCGAGACCACGGTCGAGGTCAACGACGCGCGCAAGAAGGCCATGGCCGGCAAGGTCGCCGCGGCCCTGGACGGGGACCTGTCGGGCAAGACGGTCGCCCTGCTGGGCCTGACCTTCAAGCCCAACACCGATGACATGCGCGACGCGCCGTCGCTGGAGGTGGCCCCGGCCCTGATGGCCATGGGGGCCAGGGTCCAGGCCTTCGATCCGGAGGGCATGGCCGAGGCCGCGCACCTGCTGCCCGGCGTGGCGTTCAAGGAGGGTCCGTATGAGGCCGTCGAGGGCGCGGACGTGGTGGTGATCCTGACCGAGTGGGACCAGTTCCGGGCGCTGGACCTGAACCGGATCAAGGGGCTGCTGCGGCAGCCGGTGATGGTCGACCTGAGGAACGTCTACCGGCCCGACGACATGCGCGCGCGGGGGTTCAAATACGCCTCGATCGGACGCGGCAAGGGCTGATCGGCGGGCGGAGCCTCTCGGTCCCCTTCGATGGGGGCGTGCTGAACGGTCTTTTATCCGGGCAGGGAGGTGCGGAGGAGCACCGGCTGATCCTTCGCCTGCGCCTCTGGATGCGGAAGCAGGGTCCGCCCGGCGCCGATCACGACCATCGCCGTCAGCACCGCCGAGACGACGGCGATCGCGCCCAGCCTGAGGCTGTAGGTGATTTCCTGGTCCGGACGCACGCGTTTCCCCCGAGTCGGAACGGCGTTTGCTATCCAGCATCTACGTGCCGCCGCCGCAAGTCACGGAACGGTGTCCGGCCAAAAAAAGGGCGGAGCCGAAGCCCCGCCCTCGTATTTGGGCCGCGGTCTGCGCCCGGGTCTAGCCGCGGAACGGCCGGATCAGGATTTCGACACGCCGGTTCTGGGCCTTGCCGTCGGCGGTGGCGTTGGAGGCGACCGGCTGGCTTTCGCCGCGGCCGTCCACATAGAGGCGGTCGGCCAGCACATTGCGGTTGACCAGATACTGGGCCACCGAGGAGGCCCGTTGTCGGGACAGGTTCAGATTGTAGTCCTCGGCGCCGTCAGAGTCGGCGTGGCCGATGATGTCCACCACCGACTGGTCGTAGCGGTTCAGCACCGCCGCCACATCGTCCAGCGTGGCGTTGAAGGCCGGATTGATCGAGGACTGGTTCGACGCGAAGGTCACGTCCGAGGGCATGCGCAGCACCAGGTTGTCGCCCTGGCGGGCTACGCCGACCCCGCTGCCGGACAGTTCGGCCTCGAGCTCGCGCTGCTGCCGGTCCATGTAGGCGCCGACCGCCGCGCCGCCGAGGGCGCCGATGCCGGCGCCGATCAGGGCGTTCTTGCGCCCTTCCTCGGAGTTGGAGGTGTTGGTCAGATAGCCGAGGACGGCGCCGCCGATGGCCCCGGCGATCACGCCGGTGCCGGTGTTATTGCGGCGCGGGGTGGAGCTGTAGGGGTCGGTGGTGGTGCAGGCGCCGAGCAGGGCGGCGACGCTGATGCCGGCGACGATGAGTTTGGCATGCATGATGAAAGGGTCCTTCCAGTTCCTGGTTGTCGGCGGAACGCGGGCTTACGGTCAAGGTTCCACCTCTCCGCTGATGGCGCGCGCGGTTTCTCCCTCCGGCCGCCGCGCCCTCGCTTTGCCAAGATCGACTCGCAGGGCGTATGGAAACGCCCGAATATTGATTGAGGTCCCCGCCATGGCTGACAGCCTGAGCTCCACCGCCGCCCGCCGGGCCATCGAGCCGGTCTCGATGACGCTGTACGACACCGATTTCCAGGCGTTCGCCGACAGGCTCGGGACATCGTTCAAGCGCTACGGGTTCGCCGTCATTGCCGACCATGGGCTGGACGAGGCGGTGATCGACGCCGCCATCGACGACGCCAAGGCCTTCTTCGCCCTGCCCGAAGAGACCAAGCGTCAATACCATCAGCCGGGCACGGGCGGCGCACGCGGCCTGACCCCGTTCGGAGTCGAGGCGGCCAAGGGCGCGGCGACGGTGGACCTGAAGGAGTTCTGGCACGTCGGCCGCGAGCTGCCGCAGGGCCATCCCTACCGCAAATACATGCGCGACAATGTCTGGCCGACGGAGGTCGAGGGCTTCCGCGAGCACCTGTACGGCATGTTCACGGCGATGGACGAGCTGGGCCGCAAGATTCTGCGCGCCATCGCCCGCAACCTGGAGCTCGGAGACGACTTCTTCGAGGACAAGGTCGAGCTGGGCAATTCGATCCTGCGCATGCTGCATTACCCGCCGGTGCCGGCCGATGCGCCCGGCGTCCGCGCCGGCGCCCACGAGGACATCAACGTGATAACGCTGCTGCTGGGCGCCGAGGAGGCGGGGCTGCAGCTCAAGGACGCCGACGGCGAGTGGCTGGACATCGCGCCGCCGCCGAACGCGCTCGTGGTCAATATCGGCGACATGCTGCAGCGCCTGACCAACCACGTGCTGCCGTCGACAACGCACCGGGTGGTCAATCCGGCCCCGGAACGGCGCGGCTTCGCCCGCTATTCCACGCCGTTCTTCCTTCATTTCAACCCGGATTTCGTGATCGAGACCCTGCCGACCATGGTCTCGCCGGAAAACCCCGATCGCTACGCCGGCAAGGCGATCATGGCCGAGGACTTCCTGACCGAGCGGTTGAAGGAAATCCGGCTTATCTGAGTGCGCTATCGCCCTTCGGGCTACTTGAGCGCGGGTGGGGCGGGGCTGTCGCCTTTTGGGCTATTTGAGCGCGGGCCGAGGGGCGTGGTCGTCCCTCGACTGCTTGAACGGAGGTTGAGCGCGCCGCCGGCCCACGCGCGGCGCGGACCTGTCCTGGCGAAGGGCTATTTGGAGATCCGCAGCTGGGTGATGTCCCGGCCGATTGCGGCGAAGGCTTCCGACAGGTCGCCGCCGCTGGCCGGCAGATAGAAGTTGGCGGGGGTCGAGGCGCAAGCCTGCAGCATATTGGCCGCGTTGCCGCCGGCGGTGATCTGGAAGCCGACCGTATAGACCAGAACGCCGCGGGCCTTCATCGCCGCGCACATGGCCCTGCCCTGGTCGAACGGATCGCCGTTGCTCGCGCCGCAGTCGATCTTCTCGGAATTGCTGCCCGAGCCCGAGCCGGCGTCGCGCGAGATCACCCCCGAGCAGTAGGGGGTGTTGAACTCCCCGTCCGTCATGATGATGACCGCCTTCAGGGTGTCGGCCGTGTTGTAGGCCGCCGCCCCGTTCGAGGGCCACAGAGAGTTGAAGTTCGGCGAGACCATGTACCAGCCCCAGCCGATGCCGATCTGACCGGCGGTCGACCCCTCGACGTCGTAGTCGTCGATGGCGTCCTTCAAGGCGTTCTTGTTGCTGGTCAGCGGCTGGACTTCCGCATCAAGGCAAGGATTCGACGATCCGGGATAGTTGCGGCCCACGGGGGAGCCGCTCGGCGCGGCGTCGGTGTAGGCGTTCGGCCCGGTGCGTTCGGTCACGCAGGTGCTGATCCGGTGCGCCTGCAGATTCCCGTACATGTTCTCGAAGGCGAACCAGGTGCAGCCCTGCTGGGCGCACCAGGCCTTGCCGCCCGAGGTGTAGGGGGTGATCCCCTGCCCGTCCGACGGCTCGATCGTGAAGGTGTTGGTCGTCGCGTTGCCGACGAGGAAGAATCGGCCGTTCACAACGCTGTCGTTGTCGGAGTCCCGGAGTCCGCCGACGTCCGAGAAATAGACGTAGTCGTTGTTCGACAGGCCATGATTGTTGGAGGTGAAGACGATCGAACAGTCGTTGTTCTGGCACCGCTGAACCTTCGCGTTGCCCGTGTAGTCGTCGTAGTACCGACCATCCACGCGGTAGCCGCTGAGGGTGTATAGCTCAAATGTGTTCCTGGTCTTGTTCCGGACCCGGAACGCCTTGTTTTTCAGCTGGGTCATCCCGGTCGCCCCGGTGATCCAGACCACGTCGTCGTTGCTGAAGCCGTGGCTGGCGGCCGTGATCACCACCGGCCGGTCGTCGGTGGCCCCGGTGATCGTCTTGGGCGTACCGGCCAGATTCATCACCGCCCCGCTGATGTTGGTGGCGCCAATCGGCGCGCCCCGCGCCGCATTGGCGTCGGAACCGAGGTTTACGCCCATCGAATAGGGCACCAGGGCGAGCCTGGAATAGTACGGGCTCTGGACGGGCTGGACGATGATGTCCACCAGATCCTTGGCGGCCGCCTTGAGGTCCTTGATGCGCTGCCCGGCCATCGAGCCGGTGACGTCGAGCACCAGCGCCACCTCGATGTTGCGCGAGGACCGGTCGACCTCCGAGTGGCCGCCGACCGGCAGATAGTCGTCCATCAGCTGGCCGTAGGGCGGCAGGAAGATGTTGGCGACAAGGGTCTTCACCTGCACGCGGGCGTCGGCGATGACCACGTCCTCGCTGTTCAGCGTGAAACTGGTCTGGTCCTCTTCGAGGGTGACGTTCGGATAGGCCTGTAGATTGGCCTTCAACGCCGCGAGGCCGACGCGCTGGAGGTCCTCGTCTTCCGTGAACGGCGAGCGGGCGGCGGCGAGGGCGGCGGCGTCCAGGGCATCCTGCAGATTGACCTTGACGGTCGACATCCGGTGGATGTCGACGCCGCCGAAGGTCATCAGGATCAGCACCGGCAGGCCCAGACCGAACAGCATGGCCACATTGCCGCGCACGTCGCCGGCCAGCCGCCGCCCAAGGCCGCGCGCGCCGTCGCAGACACCATCAATCCAGGTCTTCAGCCCCATCGCCGTCCCAGCCGCCATCCGCCGCGGGCGCACGCCACCCGCGATCATCCGGCCAACCATGACGCAAGTCGGTTAAGAGAAGCGTCAACAGCGAGCGTTAATGCGATCGCCGTCCCAAGGGGTCGATCAGGCCTCCCAGCCGCAGTCCTTGCCGCGGTTCTGCTCGGTCAGCCAGACGTTCAGCGGGGCGAAATAATCGGCGATGGCCGAGGCGTCGTTCTCTCGCTGGCCGGTGAAGGCCTGCATCGCCTCGGGCCACGGACGCGACTGGCCCATTTCCATCATGGCGTTGAAGCGCTCGCCGACTTCCTTGTTTCCGTAGATCGAGCAGCGGTGCAGCGGACCGGTCCACCCCGCCTGCTCGCAGGCGGCCTTGTGGAACTGGAACTGGTAGATGTGGGCCAGGAAATAGCGGGTGTACGGCGTGTTGCCCGGGATGTGATATTTCGAGCCCGGGTCGAAGGCGTTGGCCGGACGCGGTCCCGGCGGGACCAGCCCCTGGTAGCGCAGCATGTTGGCCGTCCAGGCGTCGTTGTATTCCTCGCGCGAGGTCTCGCCGTTGAACACGCCCCAGCGCCAGCGGTCGACCATCAGGCCGAACGGCAGGAAGGCGATCTTGTCGAGCGCCATCTTGAGCAGGAAGGGAATGTCCTCCTCCTCGCCCGGCACCGTGTCGAGCAGGCCGATCTGGTTCAGATAGGTCGGGGTCAGGGCCGACAGGCCGACGAAGTCGCCGATCGCCTCGTGGAAGCCGTCGTTCGCCCCGTTCTTGAACAGGAACGGCTGATCCTTGTAGGCGCGCTGGTAGTAGTTGTGCCCGAGCTCGTGGTGGACGGTGTAGAAGTCGTCGCCGTTCACCTGGGTGCACATCTTGATGCGGATGTCCTCCTCGTTGTCGAGGTCCCAGGCCGAGGCGTGGCAGACCACCTCGCGGTCCTGCGGCCGGGTGATCATCGACCGCTCCCAGAAGGTCTGAGGCAGCGGATCGAGGCCCATCGAGACGTAGAAATTCTCGCCGGTCCTGACCATCTTCTCCGCGTCGTAGTCTGCCGCCTCGAGCAGTTGCGTCAGGTCGTAGCTGGAGTCGCCCCCCGAGGTCGGGGCCACGACGTCATAGATATTCCCCCACTGCTGCGACCACATGTTGCCGAGCAGATCGGCGCGGATCGGACCGGTCCCGGGCTGGACGGCGTCGCCGTATCGGGCGTTGAGCCGGTCGCGCACATAGCAGTGCAGGTTCTCGTAGAAGGGCTTCACCTGTTCCCACAGCCGGTCGGTCTCTGCGGCGAAGGCGTCCGGATCCATGTCGTAGCCGGCGCGCCACATCGCCCCGGTGTCCGCGAAGCCGAGCTCGCGCGAGCCTTCGTTGGCGATCTCGACCATGCGGGCGTAGTCGTCGGCCATGACCGGCGAGATGGTGCGCCAACCCTCATAGAGCGCCTCCAGCTCGGCCGGGTCGCGCGACTCGGCCATCAGGATGGTGGCCTCGTCGAGGGTGATCTGTTTGCCCTTGAACTCGAATTTGCCAGTGGCGTAGGTCGAGTCGAGGCGGGTGGTGATCTCGGCCAGCTCGGACGCCGCACCCGGGCGGTTCGGGGCCGGCAGGACGATGCCGAGGCGCAGCAGGTTCAGCTTGCGGCGGACGTCGGCCGGGACCTCGACGTCGTTGAAACGGGCCGCGCCGTTGGCCAGTTCGACCTGCAGCTCGGTGTATTCGGCGTTGATCCGGCTCTCCAGCCACATGGTGTCGTGGGTGATGTTGGTGGCCCGGGTCCACTGGATGCGGGCGGCTTCCTCGCTGAGATCGGCGAGGCGCTTCTCGGCGTCGGCGACAAAAGCGACGGCGCCGGCGGCGTCGGCGGCGAAGTCCTGATCGGCGACGGTCGCGGTGACCGGGGAGGCCGCCACGGAGGGACCAGCGGCCGCGTCCATTCCATAGCCGGCGCAGCCGGCGGCGAGCCCGAGGGCGCAGGCGGCGGCGGCCGTCATCAGGGTGCGTTTCATGGAGTTCCTCCCGGAGCGTTCAGGCGGTTGATCCGCCTTGTCGGCGCGCAAGGGAGGCCAGCGGAGCCGTTGCGTCAAGCGTGACGGTTAACCGAGCACGCAGCCGGCGAGCCCGTCGTTGCGCACCACGCCCATCGCGGCCTGCACGCGCGAAGCCCGACGGCGGACATAGGGCCCCGGGGCGGATGCGTCGTAGCGCCGGGGCGACGGCAGGATGGCGGCCAGCCGCGCCGCCTCGCGCGGGCTCAGGTCCGACGCGGACTTGCCGAACCAGTGCCGCGCGGCCGCTTCGGCGCCGTAGACGCCGGGCGCCCATTCGGCGACGTTCAGATAGACCTCGACGATCCGCCGCTTGCCCCACAGAGTCTCGATCAGGACGGTGTAGCCGGCTTCCAGTCCCTTCCGGACCCAGTCGCGGCCGGGCCACAGGAAGACGTTCTTGGCGGTCTGTTGGCTGATGGTCGAGCCGCCGCGGATGCGGCCGCCCCTTTCATTGGCCTTAAGGGCCTTTTCGATCGCCTTCATGTCGAAACCCCGATGGGCGCAGAAGGTCGAATCCTCGGAAGCGATCACCGCCTCCACCAGACGCGGCGAGATGTCGTCGAGGGACCGCCAGCGATAGGTCAGTCCTTCGCCCTCCACGGTCCGCGTGACCATCAGGAAGGTAGCGGGCGGCGGCACGAAGCGGTGGATGGCGACGCTGACGACCAGAAGCAGGACGAGCGTGAGCAGGGCCGTCAGGACCGGCCGGCCGCGCCTTTGTTTCATGGGTTCCGCCATCAGCGGAGGGTGGCGCGGAGAACGGATCCGACGCAAGACCGATCCGCTCAGAGGTCGGCCACGCCCGCCTCGCCGTCTTCATCGGCCCAGGCGACGCGCCGGGCGTCGGCGCTCATGGCCAGGGCGGCGACGGGCGCCCCCTTCTCGGCCTTGAGGAAATTCAGGCCCTGCCCGGCCGGATCGGCCAGCCAGACGCGGCCGTCGTTGAGACCGGCGGCGAGAAGGCCGGACTTCGGCCGGGACGCGACCAGCACGACGAGGGAACCCTCGTCGAAGCCGATCTCGGTGGCCTCGCGGCCCATCGGCCCGTTCGAGCCGATGAAGGGCCACAGCACCGCGCCCTGGGCGCCCGAGGTCGCCAGCAGTTGGCCGTTGGACAGGAAGCTCATGGCGCGGACCTTGGACGGATAGCCGCCCATGCGCAGGTTCTTCTGGTCCTTGACGCGCCAGCCGTGCAGCTGATTGTCCTGCATGGCGGTGATGACGAAGGCGCCGTCGGGCGACCAGCCGACGGCCGTGTGCGAGCCCGCCCACTTGAGGAAGGTCGGCTTCTGGTCTGCGATGCGGGCGAACCACAGGGCCGCGCCGCCGTAGGTCGAGGTCGCCACGCGCCGGCCCTTCGGCTCGAAGGCCACGCCCGAGACGGTGCGCTCATGGACGAAGTCGCGGCGGAAGCCGGCGTCCTTCGCATCGATCACCGACAGGGTCTTGCCGGCGGAAAAGGCGATCAGGCCGCTTTCCGCCGAGGCGTCGAGGGCGTCGATCCACTGGCCTTTGGCTGTGGCCAGCACGCCGGCCTCGCCGCGCCGGTGCCAGATCACCCGGCCGTCGTCGCCGCCGGTGACCACGCCGTCGCCGGAGGGATGGACGGAGGCGCACAGGATGGCCCCGTCGTGGGCGGCGCTGAACTCACCGCCCTCGAAACGCACCGAGCCGTCGCCGAGCGCGAAGACGGCGCTGGTGTTGTCGAACAGGGCGGCGGTGACCTGGGCGTCGAAGGTGTGGGTCTTCATGAGGTCCGTTTAGAGGCCGCGGAGCGCGCGTCAACGCGCAACGGAGCGTCAGGCGCGAGGGTGCGTCTCGACCCAGCGCCGGGTCATCAGCTCGGCGTTGGCGTAGGCTTCCTGCAACTCGACGCTCCAGTAGGTCAGCCGCTCCAGCGGGATCGGCTTGCCGGACACCGCGCAGACCACATGGTCGCCGGTCTGCAGGACGTCGAAGTCCGGAGTGTCGTAGCGCAGGACCGCCTCGCGTCCGGGGACTGGCAATGGTTTGGGAGGCGGGTTCATCGGCTGGCTCCGAAGGCCGCTCCGGGGTGCTTCGGGTCGCAGCGGATCAGGCGCGAGTCAGCGACGGCCGCCTGCCGGTGGACCACCGCCGCCTGATATTCGGGATCGCGCAGCATGCCGAGGAAGGCCTCGCCTGAGGGATATTCGGCGATGAAGGCGAGATTCCAGGCTTCCGTGGTCGGGCCGATCACCGTCAGGCGGGGCGTTCCGAGCCAGATTTGCCGCCCCCCGGCCCGACTGAAGGGCGCCGCCGCGGCCCGGCCGTAGGCGGCGTAGGCCTCGGCCCCGCTCACGTCCCGGGAAATGGCGGCGTCGACATCCGGGCCGTAGGCGGCCCGCTCGCGGAAATGCAGCAGGTTCAGCATGGCTAGGGGCTGGTCGAGCGGCAGATCGCGGAAGGCCGACATCGCCTCGCGGGTCGGATCGACCGAGCCGGTCATGCGGCGCAGGCCTCGAAGCCGGCCTTCAATTCCGCCTCGTCGAGGTCGCGACCGATGAAGACCGCGCGCGACCAGCGGCGCTCGATCGTCCCCCACGGCTTCTGCAGATCGCCCTCGAGGATCATGTGCACGGCCTGGAAGACCAGCCGCCGGTCCTCGCCGGCGACGTCGATGATGCCCTTGGCGCGCAGGATGTTCTGGCCCTGTTCGCCCAGCAGCCGGTCGAGCCAGGCGGTGAATTTCTGGCCGTCGAGCGGGCGGTCGAGCGACAGCGAAATGCCCTTGATGTCGTCCTCATGCGCATGGCCGCGCGCGCCGTGGTGGTGGTCGTGGTCGTGATCGTGGTGCGCGTGGTCGTGGCCGCAGTGCTCGTCGTGGACATGACCCTCCTCGCCGTGGGCGGGGTTGGCGAACTCGGGATTGATGTCGAGGATCCGCTCGAGGTCGAAGCCGCCGAGGCCGAGCACCTGGTCCAGCGGCACGTCGGCGCGCTCGGCGCGGGTGATCGGCGCCAGCGGGTTGAGGCGACGGAGGCGGGCCTCCACCTCGGCCAATTCCTCTTCCGACGCCAGGTCGACCTTGTTGAGAATGATGCGGTCGGCGAAGGCGACCTGTTCGCGCGCCTCCTTCGAGTCGTCGAGCCGGGCCATGACGTGTTTGGCGTCGACGAGCGCGGTGACGCTGTCGAGCTGCGTCTTGGCCTTGACGTCCTCGTCGACGAAGAAGGTCTGGGCCACCGGGCCGGGGTCGGCCAGGCCCGTGGTCTCGACGATGATGGCGTCGAAGGCGGGCTTGCCAGGGCGCTGGCGCTTCATCAGGCCGGAGACGACGCGGATCAGGTCGCCGCGCACGGTGCAGCAGACGCAGCCGTTGTTCATCTCGAACACGTCCTCGTCGGCGCCGACCACAAGGTCATTTCGATGCCGATCTCGCCGAACTCGTTGACGATGACCGCGTAGCGCTTGCCGTGGTCCTCAGTGAGGATGCGGTTGAGCAGGGTGGTCTTGCCGGCGCCGAGGTAGCCGGTGAGGACGGTGACGGGGATCTTGCCGGAGGCGGACGTCAGGGAGGTGTCGGTCATGGCGCTCATCTAGGGGGCGCGGCTCCGGGATTAAAGAGACTTAACTTGCGGGAGATCACGGGCGAGGTCCTATGTCCGCATGATCCAGCTTCTACTCGCGCTCGCCGCGCCGGAGCCGACCTGCGCGACCGCCTTCGAGACGCTCCGCACCGAGGGCTCCGTCGAGGCCGTCTATGTGGCCCATGTGGCCTTCGCTCGGGCGGACCTTGGGGACGGCGTCGGGCGGTGGTTCCTGATCGACACCGGCGCCAATCGAAGCGCTGTGGACGCCGGCCTGGCCCTGTCGCTCGGGCTGCCGGAGGAAGGCGCGACGACGGTCGAGGGGTCGGCCGGAGTGATCCAGGCGTCCAGCACCACCGTTCCCCGTTTCGCGATGGGAGACCTGTCGACGCGGCTCTCGCCGACGGTTTCCGACCTGTCCGGGCTGGTCGGACCAGAGGGTGAGCCGGTAGCCGGAATACTGGGCTCCGACGCCTTCGGCGACCGGGTCCTGACCTTCGACTTCCAACGCAGCCGGCTGGCCTTGGGGGCTCCCGGGCCGATCGCGGCCGCGGTCGCCGCCTGCGGCC
>DASRXE010000258.1:0-6745 GCA_035654315.1 Brevundimonas sp. | reverse complement strand
TGAACCGGTCGCGGCGGAGCGCGGACGTTCAGCCGAAAATCCATCAAGGCCCCCGTAACGCGAAAGCAGGGGGCCACATCGGTTCCGGGCCGAACGCCCGCGCTCCGCCGACCTCCCCACACCGCTTTTCCGGAAGCGGCGCTTCCGGCTGCGCCAATTGTCACGAAATCCTGATGACCGCCGCCGCCCGCGCCGCCATAACCCCCCTGCCCCTTCGGAGACTCCCATGCGCCTGCAGCGTCGCGACCTTCTCACCGGCTCGGCCGCCGCGATCGCCTTCACCGGCCTCGCCCGCAACGTCCGGGCCCACACCGCGGCGACCGAAGAAACCTACGTCAACCAGGTGCACGGCTACGGCGCCCTCGTCCCCGACCCCAATCGGCTGCTCGACCTGCCCGAGGGCTTCACCTACCAGGTCATCTCCCAGAGCGGCGACACCATGGACGACGGCCTGTTCGTCCCTGGCCAGCCCGACGGCATGGGCTGTTTCGACCTCGGCGGCGACAAGGTGGCTCTCGTCCGCAACCACGAGCTCAAGGGCTCCAGCGCCCTGCACCGCAACCTCGGCCCCGGCGGCTTCCATCAGGAGCGCATCGGCCTGCTCGACCCGTCGAAGGGCTACGACACCTACAAGGACGGTCGCGCCCTGCCCGGCGGCACGACCACCCTCGTCTATGATCTCAAGACCCGCCGCACGGTCAGTCAGCACCTGTCCCTCGCCGGCACCTCGACCAACTGCTGCGGCGGCCAGACGCCCTGGGGCAGCTGGCTGACGTGCGAGGAGACCACCGAGACCGCCGCCAACGCCGACGTGACCCGGGAGCACGGCTATGTCTTCGAGGTCCCCGCCGCCGCCACCGGCCTCGTCGATCCCGTGCCGCTCAAGGCCATGGGCCGGTTCGACCACGAGGCGGTCTGCATCGATCCCTCGACCGGCGTCGTCTACCTGACCGAGGACCAGAACGACGGCCTGTTCTACCGCTTCATCCCGACCACGCCCGGCCGCCTCGCCGAGGGCGGCCGCCTGCAAGCCATGGCCTTCAAGGACAGGCCCGGGGCCGACAGCCGCAATCAGGACGCCCGCGAATGGGCCGTGGGCGACTGGCGCGAGGTGGTCTGGATCGACCTCGAGAACGTCGAGGCCCCCGACGATGACCTGCGTTTCCGCGGCCACGCCGCCGGCGCGGCCCTGGTCGCGCGTGGCGAGGGAATCTTCTGGGGCGACGGCGAGCTCTACATGACCGCGACCTCGGGCGGCCCCCTGCGCCGCGGCCAGATTCTCCGCCACGTCCCGGCCGCCGGGGGCGGCCGCCTGCAGCTGTTCCTGGAAAGCGCCGACGAGCGCACCATGAACATGGGCGACAACATCACCGTCGCGCCATGGGGCCATCTGGTCGTCTGCGAGGACAACTACTCCCGCGACCTCCGCAACCACCTCAAGGGCGTCACCCCCGACGGCAAGGTTTACGCGATCGGCCGCAACGTCTTCACCGGGAACGGCGAGTTCGCCGGAGCCGTCTTCTCGCCCGACGGCGAGGTGCTGTTCGTCAACATCATCTACCCCGGGATCACCTTCGCGATCACAGGACCCTGGACCTCGGTCCGGACATGAACAGGCGCGGCTGCGACCGGCGGACCAGCCACAGGTTCACCGTCGCGACCGCCAGCACCAGCGCCGCCCCCGCCTGATGCAAGGCGCCCAGCCACAGCGGCACGGCGTGGATCAGGGTGACGACCCCCAGCGCCGCCTGCAGCCACAGGCTCAGCGCCAGCGCGAAGGCCGCCGCGCCCAAGCCCTCGGCCAGCCGCCAGCGCCACGCCTGCACCGCATAGATCGTGCCGCCGATCAGCAGGCCGTAGGCCACCAGCCGGTGATTGAACTGCACCAGCGCCTGATCGTGCAGGAAGGCCAGCGCCCCCTGCCCCCACTCGACCGGCGCCAGCCACTCGCCGTTCATCATCGGCCAGTCGGTGTAGATGAAGCCCGCCTTCGATCCCGCCACCAGCCCGCCCAGCAGGCACTGCAGGAAGACGGCGGCGAGCAGGACCGCTGCGCCCCGGCTCCAGCCGACCGGATGGCGCGAATTCTCCTCGCCGTTCCACGCCTCCAGCCCGGTCCAGATCAGGCCTGCGAAGATCAGCAGCGCCAGTCCGAGGTGCGTGGCCAACCGCTCGGGCGCCACGTCGATCCGCTCGCTCAGCCCGCTGGACACCATCCACCAGCCGATCAGACCCTGCAGCCCCCCCAGAGCCAGCAGCACGACGCACCGGACCACGAGGCGGCGCGGCAGGGCCAGCCGGCCGAGCAACGAGCGC
Source organism: Brevundimonas sp. (assembly GCA_035654315.1). Classification (GTDB taxonomy): domain Bacteria; phylum Pseudomonadota; class Alphaproteobacteria; order Caulobacterales; family Caulobacteraceae; genus Brevundimonas. Next base: position 4,429 of record DASRXE010000258.1, on the reverse strand, counting down.
GGCGGAAACAGGTGCGCGAGCAGGAAGACGATCAGCGGAAGCGCGAACACCAGCCCGATCACCCGACCCAGCAGCCGGTGCGCCCATTCCCACCAGAAGATGCCCTTGAACTCGCCCAGCGTCATGCCGGCGTTGACCTGCTCGTACTGCGGGATGGCCCGATACTTCGCGAACGCCTCGGCCCAGTCGGCCGCGTTCATCGGCGGCAGGGCGCCCATGATCGGCTTCCACTCGGTGATCGACAGCCCCGATCCGGTCAGCCGCGTCACGCCGCCGACCACCACCATCGCAAACACCAGCGCCGCCGTGATGAACAGCCAGATGGCCACGGCCCGGCTCTGATCACCCACCTGGAAACGCTTCATTCGACGCCCGTTGTCCCGATCGCTACACTGGAAGGCGCGCCGCTGGTCGGGCGCCCGATTGAGCGGTATGCCCGCCCCGGAAGGCGAGATCGAGTCGCTTTTGGACGCCCGAGCGTCGCAGGTCAGGAGAACGCGGTTGCAGTACGCCGACATCGTCATCGCCGTTCTCGGCGCCTTCGCCCTGGCCTGGACGGCCGATCAGCTAACCGGCCGCCGCGGCCTGTTCGCCACCTCGCTGGTCTCCGGCGTCGCGGCTGTCGCCGGCTGGTTTCTGGCTGTCCGCGTCTTCGCCGTCTCGACCATGGACGACTGGACCTGGGTCGGCTGGTCGCTGGCTGCTGCGGCCATCGCGCTGGCGATCTTCTTCCTGTTCCGCAGCAAGCGCTGACATGGGGCCCCGGACCCGCCGCTTCATCGCCATGCTCGGCGTTCTGGGCTTCCTCGTCTTCTGGATCTGGGGCGCCATCGCCCTTCGCGACGCCCTGCCGCCCGGACAACTCATCGACTTCGTGGTCTTCGCCGTGGCCGGCATTGGCTGGGGTGTGCCGCTCTACCCGCTGTTCAAATGGGCCGAACGCCCGCGCGACTGAGCCGGAATTGCAAAGGGCCGCCCGAAAGCGACCCCCTGACCAACCGCCTTCAATGAGAAGATGGTCGGAGCGACAGGATTCGAACCTGCGACCCCTTGACCCCCAGTCAAGTGCGCTACCAGGCTGCGCCACGCTCCGAGAGGCGCTCCCTATAGACGCGGCGCCGCCGCCTCGCAAACCCAAAAGCGACCTGTCAGGCGGTTCTCGAAAGAACCGCCTCGAGCCGCGCCCGGGCGCCCTCCAGTTCGGCCAGGACCTGACGCAGGCGGATGGACGAGGTGCCCTTCGCCGGCGCTGCCGAGGCGGGCGTTTGCGCGCCGTTCTCGGGCTCAAACGAAACTGCGCCGTCCGGATCGCCATAGACGGCCAGCCGCTTCAGCCCCTGCTCCCGATGCAGGCGCTGCACGCCCTTGATGGTCAGGCCGTCCTCATGCAGCAGCCGCTTGACGGCCTTCAGCACCACTACGTCCTGCGGGCGATAGAAGCGCCGTCCTCCGGCCCGCTTCAGCGGCGTGATGAACGGAAATTTCGTTTCCCAGAAGCGGAGCACGTGCTGCGGCGCCCCGACCTCTTCGGCCGCCTCGGAGATGGTGCGGAACGCGTTCGGGCTCTTGGCCACGGCGCGTCAGGCGCTCACGACGGCGTCGTGAACCCGGCCCTTCATGATCTGCGAGGCCCGGAAGCTGATCACCCGGCGCGGATGGATCGCCGCCGGCTCGCCCGTCTTCGGGTTGCGGCCCATGCGGGCGCGTTTGTCCCGGACCTGGAAAACGCCGAAGCCCGACAGCTTGACGGTTTCGCCCCGTTCGAGGGATTCGATGATCAGTTCCAGGGTGCGCTCGACCATCGCCGAGCATTCCTGCCGCGACAGGCCGACTTCCTCGTGGACCGCCTCACACAGGTCCGCCCGCGTCAGGGTCTGGTGCTGAGCCAATGGTCCGCTCCCCTCGAAATGTCCGTCGCGCCCATAAAAGAGCAAGCGCCTTCAAATGGAAAGCCGAATTGCGCCCTAGAGGCGAAAGGCGCAGGCGCCCCAGGTCAGGCCGCCGCCCATCGCCTCCGCCAGAACAAGGTCTCCGCGCTTGATCCGTCCGTCCTCCATGGCCGCATGCAGCGCCAGCGGAATGGAGGCCGCCGAGGTGTTGGCATGCAGGGCCACGGTCGAGATCACCTTGTCCTCGTCCAGCCCGAGCCGGTCGCCCACGCCCTTGATGATGCGCTGGTTGGCCTGGTGCGGCACGAACCAGTCGACGTCGGCGACTTCGATGCCGGAGGCGGCGCAGCAGGCCGTGATCGCCTCGGCGATATTGACCACGGCGTTGCGGAACACCTGGTTGCCCGCCATCCGCAGGTGCCCGACCGTCCCGGTCGTGGCCGGCCCGCCGTCGACATAGAGCAGGTCGGTCTTGCTGCCGTCGCAGCGCAGGGCGAAACCGAGCAGGCCGCGGTCGGCCTTGGTCCCCTCGCCTTCACGCGGCTCGACCACCACAGCCCCGGCGCCATCGCCGAACAGCACGCAGGTCGAACGGTCGGTCCAATCCATCAGCCGGGTCATCTCCTCGGCGCCGATGACCAGGGCGCACCGGGCGTTGCCCCGCGCCACGAAGCCGTCGGCCACGCTCAACGCATAGACGAAGCCCGAGCAGACCGCCTGGACATCGAAGGCGATGCAGGTCGGCACGCCCAGCTTGCGCTGCACGATCGACGCCACCGACGGGAAAGTCATGTCCGGCGTCGTGGTGGCCACGACGATCAGGTCGATATCGGCGGCCTGGCGGCCCGCGTCGGCCAACGCCTGTTTCGCCGCTTCCACGGCCAGATCGCTGGTCGGCTGGTCGTCGCGCGCCTTGTGACGCTGGCGGATGCCGGTGCGCTCGACGATCCACTCGTCCGAAGTGTCGACGATCTTCGCCAGATCGGCGTTGGTCACGACCTGTTCCGGCAGATAGGAGCCGACGCCGGTCACGGCGCTGCGAATGACGCTCACTGGGGAGTCTCCATGGCCGCACCCTCGGCGACCGGCTGTTCAAGCACGACGGTCAGCCGGTTCAGGCTTTCGCTGACCTTCTTCAAATAGTCGCTCCGCGCCAGTTCGACAGCCGTGCGGATTGCATTTCCATAACCTTTGGCGTCCGCGCCGCCGTGGCTCTTCACCACGATGCCGTTCAGGCCCAGCAGGGGGCCGCCGTTGATAGCGCTGGGGTCGATCTTCTGGCGCATCCGCTTCAGCGCCGGCAGGGCCAGCAGGGCGCCCGCCTTGGCCGGGACGCTGGAGGTCAACGCCTCCTTCATCAGCGTCGAGATGAACCGCGCCACCCCCTCGGCCGTCTTCAGCGCGATATTGCCGGTGAAGCCATCGGTGACGACCACGTCGACCGTGCCCTTGGCGATATCGTCGCCCTCGACGAAGCCTTTGTAGTCCAGCCCGAATCCACCCTCGCGCAGAATGCGGGCGGCCTCGCGGACCTCTTCGTGCCCCTTCATGTCCTCCGAGCCCACGTTCAGCAGGCCGATGGTGGGGCGATCGCCGCCGTGCACGGCCGCGTGAAAGGCCTCGCCCATGATGGCGAACTCGACCAGTTGCTCGGCGTCACTCTCGATGTTGGCGCCGACGTCCAGCACCGCCGTGACGCCCCGCAGGGTCGGCCAGCTGGCGACAATGGCGGGCCGTTCCAAGCCGTGGGCGGACATGCGCAGGATCAACTTCGAGATCGCCATCAGGGCTCCGGTGTTTCCCGCCGAGACAACCGCTCCGGCCTCACCCGATTTCACGGCCTCGATGGCGTTCCACAGGCTGGAGCCCTTGCCCCGTCGCATGGCTTGGGCGGGCTTCTCGGACATAGCCACGACCTTGTCCGTATGGCGCACCTCGCAAACGTCCTCGCTCAGACCGGATTTGGCCATCTCGGCCCGGATCGACGCCTCGTCGCCGTGCAGCAGGAAGCGCACGCCCTCGCCGCCGTGACGCTTTCGATACTCGCGCACCCCCGCCACCACGACCGGCGGACCGTGGTCCCCGCCCATGGCGTCGAGCGAAATCATAACTGGGGATGGCAAGCCGCTTCGACTCCGTCACGCCGTCAGCCCGGCGCTCGTCTGGGGCGACGATAGCGCCGCACCGAGGGGATGCAACCGCACCGCCGTTGCGTCAACCTTTGTCAGTGGGCCGAAGCTGCTTCAACACGGCGAAGGGCGAGATTTCCGCCGGCTCCGGCGGCTGGACGAATTCCGCGCCCGGCTTGCGCGGAAACGGGTCGAGCCGCAGGGCGAGCTGTTCGACCGCATACTGGCCCAGATCAACCTGCCCGCCCTCGATCAGGTCGGGCGATTCGTCGTCGAGGGTGATGACGATCTCGTCGGAGTCTTCCTCGACCGCCTCCGCCAGCGACACGGCGAAGGGGGCGTCGACCTCGACCGGCAGCGGCTCCAGGGTGATGCCGCACGTCTGGGCGAGGCTGGCCCGCACCCGACCGG
>DASRXE010000257.1:0-3698 GCA_035654315.1 Brevundimonas sp. | reverse complement strand
AAATCGTGGGGACGGTTCTGGCCCCGGGCTGGACTTCGCCCCGGTGCGGTCTTCCGAAGGCGGGCGAAGCGGGCCAATAAGGGGTCATGGCCCGCGAAATCGTCCTCGACACCGAAACTACCGGCTTCGATCCGAAGTCCGGCGACCGGCTGATCGAGGTCGGCTGCATCGAGATCGAGGACCTGCTGCCGACCGGGCGGACTTTTCACACCCTGGTCAATCCGGAGCGGTTGATCCCGCCCGATGCGATCCGGGTGCACGGCATCACCGACGACAAGGTCCAGGACGCCCCGAAATTCCATGAGGTCGTGCACGATCTGATGGGCTTCATCGGCGATGCGCCGGTGATCGCGCACAACGCCCAATTCGACCGCAACTTCATCGACCACGAATGCGGACGCTGCGGCCATGCGCTGATCGAGGAGACACGCTGGATCGACACCCTGCAGCTCGCCCAGATGCGGTTTCCGGGCATGGCCAATTCGCTCGACGCCCTGTGCAAGCGGTTCAAGATCAGCTTGGTCGAGCGCACCCTGCACGGGGCCCTGATCGACGCCCGGCTGCTGGCCGAGGTCTATCTGGAACTGAAGGGCGGCAAGGAGCGGCGGCTGGACCTGTCGTCGGCGCGCACCACGGCCGCCAGCGTGGCGGCGGCCGCGATCGGCGGCTACGGCCCGCGTCCCCGGCCGTTGCCGCCGCGCTCGACCGAGGCCGAACAGGCGGCGCACCTGGCCTTCCTGAAGGCCAATCTCAAGGACCGGTCGCTGTGGGCGGCCTACGGGCTGGACGTCGAGACGGCGTCGGAAGCGGCCTGACCGGCCGCCCCTCCCGTCAGACCCTGGCCGCTTCCGGGCCGCGCGCGATCTGCTGCTGGCGCGACAGGTAGATGGCGGCGAAATCGATCGGATCGAGCATGAAGGGCGGGTAGAAGCCGCCGTCCGAGGTGGCGCGGGCGATGATCTCGCGGGCGAACGGGAACAGGTAGCGCGGGCATTCGATCAGCAGCAGCGGCTCGATGTCCTGCTCGGCGACGCCGTGCAGGGCGAACAGGCCGCCGTACAGCAGTTCGACATTGAACACCGTCATGGCGTCGGTGGTGGCCTTGACGGTCAGGCGCAGCTCGACCTCGAACAGACCGTCCTTGCGGCCCTGGGCGTTCATCTCGACGCCGAGGTCGATGGACGGCTTACCCTCCACGCGGAGGGAGTCGGGGGCCTTGGGGTTTTCGAACGACAGGTCGCGGACGTACTGGGCGAGAATGCGGAAACCCGGGCCGGCGGGCGCGCCGCCGCCGTTCTCGGCGGGCGCGGGGGTGTTGGCGTCGGCGGGCGGGGCGGCGTCGGTCATGGCGGGAGGATCTTGTCCGGAATGGCGTGAGGGGCGCGGCTTCCCGGCCCGGAAGGCGCCGCGACTACCATGCGGGGGCCGATGCGGCAACGACGCTCGCCGAAGCGGGGTGGCCGCACAGACCCGGGCGATCGGTCGCGGGGCCGGGGGGGCGCCGCCCGCCTTGCGCGTCCCCATATGAGCCCCTAATCGTCGTTCGCCGCGTCCGGCCTCTATGGACGCCAGTCAGGGATTGCCAGTGCCGCCGATCCAGATCCAGATCGTCTTCTTCGCGGTCGTCGCCGCCTTCGTCCTGTTCCAGCTCTATAATGTGCTGGGCAAGAAGGTGGGGCGGCAGCCGGAGGAGGACGCCCGCGCCCAGCCGCCGGCGCCCGCCGGCGCCCAGGACCCCAACGCCGCCCGGCCGACCGTGCTGGACGCGGTGACGCTGAGCTCGATCGCCGGGCTGAAGGCGCGGGACCCGAATTTCGACCCGGTCCGCTTCCTCGAAGGCGCCCGCCAGGCCCACGAGACCATCGTCCGCGCCTACGCCGCCGGCGACCGCGAGACGCTGAAGCCTCTGCTGACCCCGCGCGTCATGGAGTCGTTCGAGGGCGGCATCGCCGCGCGCGAGGCCCGGGGCGAGACCGAGGCGGCGGAGTTCCTGCACCCCGCCCGGGCCGATCTGGAACTGGCCACCGCCGAGGAGAATCGCGCCATCGCCAAGGTTCGTTTCCTGGCCGAACTGCGCAACCGGGTGAAGCCCGCCGAACCGGGCGCCGAGGAGCAGGTCGAGGAGCGCCGCGTCGCCGAGGTCTGGACCTTCGAGCGCATCCTCTGGGCCAGCGATCCGAACTGGCTGCTGGCCCGCACCGAACCCGCCGCCGCATGAGGCGCGGCGGCCGCTGGGCGAGGCCCCGGGCGGCCGCGGGCGCCGCCGTTCTGGCCGTCACGCTGGCTCTGGCCGCCTGCGCCACGCCGGCGCCGCCGAGTGCGCCACCCCTACCCGCGCCTGCGCCGACGGCGCCGGTCGCGCCGGTCCCGCCGCCGGCCGCCCCCGCCGGGGTGAGCCCGACCACCCTGCCGGGCTGGGACGACGAGGATCATCTGGCCGCCTTCAACGCCTGGGCCGACGGTTGCCGCGTCGCCCGCGAGCCGGCCGCCCGCGCCCAGTGCGACCGGGCCCAGGACGTCCGGCGAACGTCGCGTCCGGTGACGCCTTCGCTGGCCCGGGCCTTCTTCGAGAGCGGCTTCTCGGTGGTCGAGGCCGAGACCGCCGACGGCGGCCCGGGCCTGCTGACCGCCTATTTCGCCCCGGAGTACGCCGCCCGGCGGCAGCCCGACGGCGAGTTCGACATGCCGGTGCTGGCGCCGCCGGCCGGCTGGACACGGGGGCAGGTGCTGGGCGAGCGCGCCGAGATCGAGATGACGCCCTCGACGGCGCCGCTGGCCTGGATGCGGGCCGAGGACCTTTTCTTCATGCAGATCCAGGGGTCGGGCTATCTGACCTTCGAGGACGGGTCGAAGGCGCGGGCCGCTTACGCCGGCGACAACGGGCGACCGTTCGTCGGCATCGCCCGACCGATGGCGGAACAGGGCCTGTTGCCGCCGAACGGGACCTCGGGCGAGGCGATACGGGCGTGGCTGGCGGCGCATCGCGGGCGCGAGGCGCTGAGGGTGATGGCGCTGAACCCGCGCTACATCTTCTTCAGCCTCGACCCGGACGACGGCGGCGATCCCAACGGCGCGGCGGGCATCCCCCTGCCCGCCCGCCGCGCCATCGCGGTCGACCCGACCCACTGGCGCTATGGCGATCTGGTCTGGATCAGCGCCGACGGGGGCGATCTGGTCGGCGCGCGGGGCAGCTACCAGGGACTGGTCGTGGCGCTGGACACCGGCTCGGCCATCAGGGGGCCGGTGCGGGCCGACCTGTACATGGGCCGCGGCGCGGCGGCCGGCGAGGAAGCCGGGGCCGTGCGCCATCCGCTGAGGATGTGGCGGCTGGTTCCGCGAGGCTGAGCGCCGGCGGCGGTTCGATTTTCAAAGATCGGGCGCGTCCCGGCTCGCCTCGCCCTTCGGGCTGGTTGGCCGGGATGACAAGGTCAGGCGGTTGCGTCCCGCCGCGCAGGCGCGGCAGGCGAGTGGGGAGGTCGGCGGAGCGCGGGCGTTCGGCCCGGAACCGATGTGGCCCCCTGCTTTCGCGTTACGGGGGCCTTGATGGATTTTCGGCCGAACGTCCGCGCTCCGCCGCGACCGGTTCACGCAAGCTGACGGGGGTGGGATTGGAGGGCCCGCGGGGCTTGTGCAATTGTCGCACCCCGACCTTTTCGCCCATTCATCCCGCGCCGTCTCAAGCCCGCGACGGGCGGAGA
>DASRXE010000256.1:0-3912 GCA_035654315.1 Brevundimonas sp. | reverse complement strand
CGCGGATCTGGTCATGGTCCACGAGTGGAACCCGCCGGCGCTGGTCGCCGCGATCGGGCGCGCCCGCAAGCGCGGCGGCCGCTTCACCCTGCTGTTCCACGATACGCACCACCGGGCGGTGAGCGAGCCCGAGGGTATCCGGACGTTCGACCTGTCCGGCTACGACGGCGTTCTGGCCTTCGGCGAGACCTTGGCGGAGGTCTATCGCCGCTGGGGCTGGAGCGGCCGGGCGTTTGTCTGGCACGAGGCCGCCGACATCCGCCTGTTCCATCCGCCGGCCGAGGAAGGCCCGCGCGAGGGGCTGATCTGGATCGGCAACTGGGGCGACGGCGAGCGGACAGAGGATCTCGAGAGCTTCCTGTTCGCCCCCGCCCGCGCAGCCGAATTGCCGCTGGATATCCATGGCGTCCGCTATCCCGCCGACGCACTCGCGACGCTGAAACGCTACGGCGCCCGCTACCACGGCTGGCTGGCCAACGCTGCGGCGCCCGAGGCCTTCGCTCGCCACATGGCCACGGTGCACGTGCCGCGGCGGTTCTATGTGCGGCAGCTGCCGGGCATCCCGACCATCCGGGTCTTCGAGGCCCTAGCCTGCGGCATCCCTTTGGTTAGCGCGCCGTGGACGGACAGCGAAGGCCTGTTCAAGGTCGGTGAGGACTTCCTGATGGTCCGCTCCGGTGACGAGATGGCCGCGGCCCTCCGCTCCCTGAAGGCCGACCCCGCCCTTCGGCGAGAACTGGCTGAGCACGGCCTCGCCACGATCCGCGCCCGCCACACCTGCAACCACCGCGTCGACGAGCTGCTGGCCATCGTCGCTGGTCTGAAGGCCGCGCCTGTCGCCCCGCACATGGAGACCGCCTGATGAAGATCGCCTTCTATGGATCCAGCCTCCTGTCGGCCTATTGGAACGGCGCCGCCACCTACTATCGGGGCATGCTGCGCGAGCTGGCGGCGCGTGGGTGGGAGGTCACCTTCTACGAGCCGGACGCCTTCGATCGGCAGCAGCACCGCGACATCGATCCGCCGGACTGGGCGAGGGTGGTGGTCTGGGAGAACAGGCTCGACGCCTGCCGCGAGGTGATCGCCCGCGCCGCTGATGCCGACGTGGTGGTCAAGGCCTCGGGCGTGGGGGTCTTCGATGACGAGCTGCTGGCGGTGTTCGACCATGCCCGGCCGGACGCCCTGACCGTCTACTGGGACGTCGACGCGCCCGCGACCCTGGCTGAAATCAGAGATCAGGCGGACCACCCGCTGCGCCGCGCCCTGCCGGAGATCGACATGGTGCTGACCTATGGCGGCGGCCCGCCGGTGATCTCCGCCTTCGAGAACCTGGGCGCCCGCCTGTGCCGGCCGATCTACAATGCGCTCGACCCGACGACGCACCACCCGGTGGAGCCGCAGGCGCGGTTCGCGGCGGACCTGTCGCTGCTGGCCAACCGCCTGCCCGACCGTGAGGCGCGGATCGAGCGGTTCTTCATCGAACCCGCCGCCGCCCTGCCGCTGCGCAAATTTCTTCTCGGCGGCAACGGTTGGCATGACAAGTCGCTGCCGCCGAACGTCCGCGCCCTCGGGCACGTCGGCACTGGCGACCACAACGCCTTCAACTGCTCCTCGCTGGCGGTGCTCAACGTCTCGCGTGACAGCATGGCCGAGAATGGCTTCTCGCCCGCCACTCGCGTGTTCGAGGCGGCGGGCGCGGGCGCCTGCCTGATCACCGACCACTGGGAGGGCGTCGACCAGTTCCTCAAGCCTGACGAGCAGGTGCTGGTCGCCCGCGACGGACGCGAGGTGGCGGAGCATCTCGCCGCCCTGACACCCGACCGCGCCCTGGTCATCGGCGAGGCGGCCCGCCGCCGGGTGCTGGCCGAACACACCTACGCCCGCCGCGCCGACGAGGCCGACGCCCTGTTCCGCCGCGCGCTGGCGACCCGCCGCGAAAGGAGCGCCGCATGAGCCGGCCTCTGGACATCGTGGTGCTGGGGCTGAGCCTGTCGTCGTCGTGGGGCAACGGCCATGCGGTGACCTGGAGGGCGCTGCTGAAGGCGCTGGCCGAACGTGGGCACCGCATCCTGTTTCTCGAGCGGGAGACCCCCTGGTACTCGGCCCATCGGGATCTGGAGCAGGCCGACTACTGCGAACTGCAGTTCTATGCCGACCTCGACGGCCTGGCCCGCTTCGAAGATCGGGTCGCCGCGGCGGATGCGGTCGTGGTCGGCTCCTATGTGCCGGACGGGATCGCCGTCGGCGACTGGGCCAAGCGGACGGCCAGCGGCGTCCTCGCCTTCTACGATATCGACACCCCCGTCACCCTGGCGCGGCTGGAACGAGACGATTGCGACTATCTCGCAGCGCGCCAGATACCCGACTACGACGTCTATTTCTCATTCACCGGCGGACCCACGTTGGAGCGGCTCGAACGGGAGTATGGCTCGCCCACCGCCCGCGCCCTCTACTGCTCGGCCGATCCGGACGTGTACCGGCCGGTCGATGCGCCGCGCCGCTGGGACCTGTCCTACCTCGGCACCTGGAGCGCCGACCGGCAGCCGGTGCTCGAGCAGCTGCTGATCGGGCCCGCCCGAAGCCTGCCGCATCTCAGCTTCGTCGTCGCGGGACCGCAGTATCCCGACGACATCGACTGGCCCGCCAATGTGCAGCGCATCGACCATGTGCCGCCGGCCGACCATCCGGCCTTCTACGCCGCCAGCCGCTTCACGCTGAACGCCACCCGCGCCGACATGGTCGAGGCCGGCTTCAGCCCGTCGATCCGCCTGTTCGAGGCCGCCGCCTGCGGGGCCCCGGTGATCTCGGACGTCTGGCCCGGTCTCGAGCAGCTGTTCACGCCGGACGAGGAGATCGTCCTGGCGCGGTCGACCGACGACGTGGTCGCGGCCCTCCAGTGTCCCCCGGCCGAGGGACGGCGCATGGGTCTGGCCGCCCGCCGCCGCATTCTCGAAGCCCACACCCCCGCGCACCGCGCCGAAACGGTCGAGCGCGAACTTCTCGCCGCCCGATCCCGACGCGGCCGATCCGAACGAACCACGGAGACCCCGATGAAAACCGCCCCGGACCGCAAGACGGTCCTCGTCGCCGGCGGCGCCGGCTTCCTCGGCTCGCACCTGTGCGACCGCCTGCTGGCCGACGGCTGCCACGTCGTCTGCCTCGACAACCTGCAGACGGGAGACCTCCTGAATCTGGAGGCGGCGATGAAGAAGCCGCATTTCGAATTCGTGCGCCACGACGTCGTCGATCCGTTGCCGGCGCGGGTGACGGAGCGGCGCTTCGACCGCATCTACGATCTGGCCTGCGCCGCCTCCCCGCCGCAGTACCAGGCCGATCCGGAGCACACGATGCTGACCTGTGTCGTCGGCGTCACCCATCTGCTGCAACTGGCCGAGAAGAGCGGGGCCCGCTTCCTGCTGACCTCGACCAGCGAAATCTACGGCGACCCGGAGGTGCATCCGCAGCCCGAGACCTATCGCGGCAACGTCAATCCGATCGGCCCGCGCGCCTGCTACGACGAGGGCAAGCGCGCCGCCGAGACCCTGACCTTCGACTACGACCGGTCCGGGCGAGGCGAGGTTCGGGTGGCGCGCATCTTCAACACCTATGGACCGCGCCTGTCCGCCGCCGACGGCCGGGTGGTCTCGAACGTGGTCAGCCAGGCCTTGGCCGATGCGCCGATCACCGTCTTCGGCGACGGCAGCCAGACGCGGTCGTTCTGCTATGTGGATGACATGGTCGGGGGACTGATCGCCCTGATGGAGCACGAGGGTCCGCAGCCGGGGCCGGTCAACCTCGGCAACCCCGCCGAGATGACGGTCTCGCAACTGGTCGAGGTGGTGCTCGACCTGACCGGCTCGTCTTCCGCCGTGACCTACCGTCCGCTCCCGGTCGATGATCCGCGGCGCCGGC
>DASRXE010000255.1:0-5098 GCA_035654315.1 Brevundimonas sp. | reverse complement strand
GTGATGGCGCGGGCGCCGTAGGAGATGCGCGTGCCGCCCTCCAGATGTTCGGCGATCGAGGGGTGGTGCTTGAAGCGCTGGAACTCGTCGAACGGCGACAGGAACGGGTTCTTGTAATTCAGATGCACGACGTAGCCGATGGCCACGTAGCGGTCGCCGAAATGGTACATGAAGCTGCCGCCGCCGGTGAACTCGTCCAGAGGCCAGCCAGTGGTGTGCTGGGCCAGGCCGGGCTGGTGCTTGTCAGCGGGGACCTGCCACAGCTCCTTGAGGCCGATGCCGAATTTCTGCGGTTCGGCCGTGTCGCACAGGTTGTGGCGAGCCATGATGGTCTTGGCCAGCGAGCCGCGCACGCCCTCGGCGATGAAGACGTATTTGCCGTGCAGTTCGATGCCGGGCTGGAAATCGCCGGTCGGCTTGCCGTGGCGGTCGATGCCGAAGACGCCGGCGACGACGCCCTTCACGCGGCCGGTGGGCTCGTCCCAGACCACATGGCTGGCGGCCATGCCGGGATAGACCTCGACGCCGAGCGCCTCGGCCTGTTCGGCCAGCCAGCGGCACAGATTGCCGAGGGAGGCGATGTAGCAGCCGTCGTTGTGCATCATCGGCGGCAGCAGGAACATCGGCAGGGAGGCCTCGCCCTGCGGGCCAAGGACGAGGAAGCGATCCCTCGTCACCGGCGTTTCCAGCGGCGCACCGCGTTCCCTCCAGTCCGGGAACAGTTCGGTCAGGGCCCTGGGGTCGATCACCGCGCCCGACAGGATGTGGCCGCCGATCTCGCCCGACTTCTCCAGGACGGCGACCGTGATCTCCTTGCCGTCCTTTTCGGCCCGCTGCTTGAGGCGGATGGCCGAGGCGAGGCCGGCGGGGCCGCCACCGACGATGACGACGTCGTACTCCATGACCTCGCGCTCGACCCCGGCCAGGGCCTCGGCGGGCGGCAGCTTGTCGATCACGGCTTCCTGCCAGGCGTTCGTCGCGCCGCCCTCGATAGCGTCCTCGGCCATGGCTGATTTCCTCGTCTTGCGCGCGGGGTCTTGTGGGTGACGCCTTATCCGAAGGTGACGCCGGGGCGGTCAAGGACTATCCCTGTGCCGGCCTGCCCATGACTTCGCACACCCCGACCACCGCCGCGACCGAAAGCCTGCTCGCCTTCTGGCGCGATGCGGGGGTCGACGCCTGCTTCGGCGACGCGCCGGTCGACCGGACGCACGTGCAGCCGCCACCGGCCCTGAAGGCTGTCGCGAAGGCCACGGCCGCCGTGACGCCGGTCGTGGATGCGTCGGACGCCGTCGCCGAGGCGCGGCGGCTGGCGGCGGGGGCGGATACGCTGGAGGCGCTGGGCGAGGCCATCGCGGCCTTCGAGGGCTGCTCGCTGCGGGGACTGGGGGCCCGGCAGGCGGTATTCGCCCGCGGCAACCCGGAGGCCGAGGTGCTGGTCATCGGCGAGGGGCCGGGCGCCGAAGAAGACGCGCGCGGCCAGCCCTTCGTCGGCAAGGCCGGCCAGCTGCTGGACCGGATGCTGGCCGAGGCCGGGCTGGAGGGGCGGGTGTTCATCACCAACACTGTGTTCTGGCGACCGCCCGGCAACCGCACGCCGACGCCCGCCGAGCAGGCGGCGTGCGCGCCCTTCGTCGAGCGGGCCTTCGCCCTGCTGAAACCGAAGGCGGTGCTGCTGGTCGGCGCGGCGGCGTCGAAGGCGGTGCTGGGGGCGGATGAAGGCATCATGAAGTTGAGGGGCCAGTGGCGCGAATGGCGGCTGGCGGAGGGCGGGGTCTCGGCCCCGGCCCTGCCGACCCTGCATCCCGCCTTCCTGCTGCGCCAGCCGATCGCCAAGCGGCAGGCCTGGGCCGACATGCTGTCGCTGGCGGCGCGGCTGGCGGACGGCCAAGCTCGTTAACGCGACCGACTCAAAACTGCCCCAAAAGGGGTGAATCCTTGACATGGGTCAGGGCGGTGGCGCCTTTCTGGCCTGACGACCGAACGAACAGCGCCGGTTGGATCGAGTCGAGACGATCCACAGGACGCTCAAAGGGGGGCCGCCTCAGTGCCGTTTACTTTCCGCCGCGTATTTTCCGCGTCGACGACCGCTGTGGCGTTCGCCCTGTGCCTGGGCGCCGCCCTGCCCGCGCACGCCGACAACGACGACCGCCGCGGCTTGATCTCGGCCCTGAGCCCGGCGGACCGCCTCAGCTACACCACCGCCTTCGACGCCCTGCGCCGCGGCGACCTCGAGGCCGCCCGCGCCTCGGCCCGTCAAGCCAATGATCGGGTGCTGCTGGGCCAGGTCGAGTTCGAGCGTCTTTTCCACCCCGACTATGCCGCAACCTATGAGGAGCTCACCGCGTGGCTGGAGGAGTATTCCGACCTGCCGTGCGCGCCCCGCGCCTACAATCTGGCCCTGCGCCGGCGGCCCGACGGGGCGCCCGAGCCGAAGCGGCCCTCCAGCGTCAGCGGCCGGACCTGGTCCAGCGTCGTCGCGGCCGGCGGCGGCGCGTCGGAGGACGATCCGACCAAGGCGGCGCGCATCGCCCTGAACCACGACGACCTGACCGGGGCGGTCACCTTGGGCGAACAGATCGGCGACTGGTGGGTCGTCGGCCTCGCCCGGTATCGGCTCGGCGACTACGCCCGGTCGGCGACGGCGTTCGAGCGGGTGTTGGACGACCCGACCGAGGACGGCTGGGTGCGTTCGGGCGCCGCCTTCTGGGCGGCCCGCGCGGCCGGGCGTTCGAGCCAGCAGGATCGGGTGCAGCCGCTGCTGCGCCGGGCGGCCGCCTGGCCGGCGACCTTCTACGGCCAGATCGCCCTGCGGCAGCTCGGCGAGGAACCGACGATCGAGAATCAGGGCCCGCGGCCTTACCAATCCGAGGCTGATCTGCAGCGGGCCGTGTATCACCCGAACGACGAGGTGGATGTCGAGGCGCTGAACGCCTTCATCCAGTCGGACGACCGCGCCCGCCGCACGGTGGCCTATTTCGAGGTCGGCCGGCGAACCGACGCCCGCGACGAACTGCGCACCGGCCTGCGGTCGGAGCTGACCGAGCGTGGACGGCAGCTGTGGGCGGCATTGGGTCGGGCGCTCGGCCCCCGGGTGACCGGCGTCAGCGACGACGCCAGACGCATAGACGCCGACCGCTATCCGCAACCGAATATCCAGCCGGAGGGCGGTTTCACCATCGAGCGTTCGCTGGTCTACGCCATCGCGCGCAAGGAGACGGACTTCAACGCGCGGGCGCGTTCGGCGGTCGGGGCCTACGGGTTGATGCAGGTGATGCCGACGACGGCGGCGGAACTGGCCAACGACCGGGCCTTCGTCTCGGATCCGGACCGGCTGTACGACCCGGCGGTCAACGCCCGACTGGGCCAGGCCTACGTCAACAAGGTGCTGGCCATGCCGGCCATCAACGGAGACCTGCTCAGGGTGGCGGCCTCCTACAACGCCGGGCCCGGCCCGATGGTGGCGGCGGTGCGCAAGCTGGGGCAGGACGCCGATCCGCTGCTGCTGATCGAGACAATCGATGTTCCGCAGGCGCGGGACTATGTCGAAAAGGTCGTGGCGGCCTACTGGATCTATCAGCGGCTCAACGGGCTGCCGCTGAACACGCTGGACGCCGTGGCGTCAGGGGCGACGCTCGTGCCGTTGGCGCTCGACCATGTGCCGCCCGCGCCGGTTCAGCCGATGGACGTGGCCGCGGTTCCGACGATCGGCAGCTAGAGGCCGGCCAGCAGGAGCGCCGGCAGGCAACAGGCGATGACGATCAGCAGCCCATAGACCATGAGGCTGGGCCGGCGGGCTTCGGGCTGTGGAGCGGGCATCGACATGACGGACCCTGAACGCCTGTGCGCATTCGAGGCTCCAGACATACCAGCGTTGTCTTAAGGCGGGGTTCCGGCGCGCGGTTAACGCAGCGCTTCCGCCGACCATTCGAGGAAGTCCGGCTGGGTGAGCAGGGCGTCGCGATAGGCCGCGGCCACGCCGTCCTCGTCGCCATAAGCCGCCAGGTCGATCTGGAAATGCCGGAAGCGGGTGGCGACAGGCGTGTAGAAGGCGTCGGGCACCGACCATTCGCCGAACATGTACGGCCCTCCGGCCCCGAAGCGGCGGCGCATCTCCCTCCACAGGCTGACGATGCGGCGGATGTCGCGGTCGACCGCCTCGCCCTTCGGTGGCGGCGAACGGTCGGGGCCGACCATGGTGTGATCCGGCCCCATGCCGCAGTCGGTGCGCAGCCCCATGAAGCCGCCATGCATCTCGCAGGCGGCGGAGCGGGCCAGCCAGCGCGCGTGGGCGTCAGCGGGCCAGAGCCGCGTTTCCGGGAAGCGCTCTGCGCACCAGACGGAGATGGCCATGGAATCCCATATCGTCTCGCCCTCGACCTTGAGCAGGGGCACGAGGCGGGAGGGGGAGATGCGCTCCAGCTCCGCCTGGCCCTCCGGCGTGTAGATGTCGAACTCGTGGACGGTGAAGTCGGCCTTGCAGCGCTTCAGCACCAGCCAGGGGCGCAGCGACCAGGTCGAATACAGCCGGGGTCCGATGATCAGTTCCATGTCGCGCTCCCCAATGGTGACGGCCCCGCCATAATGCGGTTCGCGGTGTCCCGCCAATGAGTTCAGGGGCCTTGGCGACAAGCTGCGCTTGACTCCCGACGGCCCGGGACCGACACCCCGCGCCCATGATCATCCGCTATTCCCGCCCCGACGCCGTCGCCATCTGGTCGCAGGAGACCAAATACCGGATCTGGTTCGAGATCGAGGCCCACGCCGCCACGAAGATGGCCGAGTTGGGCGTGATCCCGACCGCGGCGGCCGAGGCGATCTGGGCCAAGGGCGAGGACGCCGTGTTCGACGCCGATCGCATCGACGAGATCGAGCGCACGACCAAGCACGACGTCATCGCCTTCCTGACCCATGTATCGGAGATCGTCGGCGAGGAGGCGCGGTTCCTGCACCAGGGCATGACCTCGTCGGACGTGCTGGACACCTGTTTCGCGGTGCAGCTGGCGCGCTCGGCGGACCTGCTGGTCGGGGGCGTCGACCGGGTGCTGGCGGCGCTGGAAAAACGCGCCAGGGAGCACAAGCTGACGGCCTGCGTCGG
>DASRXE010000254.1:0-18997 GCA_035654315.1 Brevundimonas sp. | reverse complement strand
AGAGCCGGTGCGCGATCAGCATGGTGGTGCGCCCGGCCATCAGCCGCTTCAGCGCCTCCTGCACCTGGGCTTCGCTCTCGGTGTCCAGCGCGCTGGTGGCCTCGTCGAGCAGCAGGATCGGCGCGTCCTTGAGGAAGGCGCGGGCGATGGCGATCCGCTGGCGCTGGCCGCCGGAGAGCCGCGCGCCCGCCTCCCCGACGGAGGTCTCGTAGGCCTTGGGCAATTCGAGGATGAACTCGTGCGCCGCCGCGGCCTGGGCCGCCGCTTCGATCTCGGCCTGGGTGGCGCTCGGCCGGGCGTAGGCGATGTTGGCGCGGATGGTGTCGTCGAACAGGAACGGCTCCTGCGTCACCAGGGCGATCTTCGAACGGAGATCGTGCAGTTTCAGCCCGCGGATGTCGCGGCCGTTGACGGTCACGGCGCCGGCGGTGACGTCGTAGAAGCGCGGCAGCAGCGACAGCAGGGTGCTCTTGCCGCCGCCGGACGGACCGACGAGGGCGACGGTCTCGCCCGGCTTCACGGTCAGGGAGATGTCGGACAGGGTCGGGGCGCCGCCCTGCGCGGCCGGGGCATAGGCGAAGCTGATGTGGTCGAAGGCGACGGTGACGGGGCCATCCGGCAGGGGCGCGGCGTCGGCGGCCTCGCGGATTTCCGGCTCGATGTCGAGGGCGCCGAACAGGCGGCGGGCGGCGGTCAGGCCCTCGGCCATGACGGTCTGCAAATTGGTGACCTGGCGCAGCGACTGGCCGGCGGCCATCAGCAGGCCGATGTAGGCGGCGAAGGCCCCGACGCTCATCGCCCCGTCGCGGGCCTGCCAGCCGGCGTAGGCCATGACGGCGGCGACCACGATCATGGCCACCAGATTGGAGAAGGGGCCGGCGAAGGCGCGGCTGTCGGCGGACTTAATGACGTGGCGCTGGCGCCGGGCCACGACCTCGCCGACGCGGGCCTCCTCGGCCGCCTCGCGGTTTTCGATCTTGATCAGACGGACGCCGTCGAGGTTCTCCATCAGGGCGGTGGAGAGGTTGGAGGTCTCGACCATGGCCCCGGTAGTGGCCTTGCGCATCCGCTTGCCGAAGCGGCGCAGGACGAAGGCGATCAGCGGCGCGCCCAGCAGGACGATCATCGTCAGCCGCCAGTCGGTCCAGGCCATGTAGGCGATGACGGCCGCCAACGTCAGGGCGTGCTGAGTGTAGTTGACCACGCCGTTGGTGAAGGCCTCGCGCACCAGATTGGCGTCGAACAGCACCGAGGAGACGAAGCCGCCGGAATGCTGGCTGCGCAGCCGGGCGAGGTCGGCGCGGATCATCGAGCCGAACAGCCTGACCTGGATGTCGCCGACGATGCCGTGGCCGAGCCGGTTGACGAGGGCCGCCTGTCCGAGGGCGGCGGCGGTCCAGATCAGGCCGGCGCCGATGATGATCAGGGGGATGGCGGTCAGGGCCCGACCGGGGGGCACGGTGAAGACGCCCCAGATGGTCACCGCCTCGCCGAGGAACAGGCCGTCGATGGCCGGCTCGAGCAGCTGCAGCACGGTGGCCGCCATGACGCCGACGACGGCGGCGCAGAGGATCGACAGGAACAGCGGCGTCCGGTGGTGGGAGAGGTAGTCGCGCCAGATACGGGCCAGCAGCGGGCGCAGGGCCTCTCGTTCCTCGGCGGCGGGCGCGGGGGTGGTCATCGGTCGGAGGTCGGACGGCTGGGGGCACAAGTCAAGCGGGCATGGCGGTCAGCGCCCGAAGGCGATCTCGACATCACCCTCGGAGATCGCGATCTCGCCATCGGCCGGTTCCAAGAGCAGGCGCGCGGGAGGCATCGTCGGATTGGACGCGTAGGCCTGGCCGCCGAATGGCAGCGCCACGAACTTCCTTCCGTCCCCGGGGTAGTAGTCGCTACGCACCCTGACCAAGATGTCGGGCATGCCCTCTGTCTGCGTATCCAGAGCCACCACGGGCGCGTGGACAAGCGTGATCCGGCCAATCTCAGTCAGGCCGTCCTCTCCGGGGACGAGAATAAACAGCGTGCATCCGCCGGAGCCGCACCAGTGCGGGTCGGACATATTGACCATGGTGATCCGAGGATGGGCCGGCCCGCCGCTGACGCTCCGAGACACCACTCTCAAAGGAGGCGAAACGCCGGAGGCGGCGGACTTGGCCAAGACGAATTCCATGAGGGCGGACGAATCGTCGGGGAAGCCGATGATCTCCACGGCAGCCTCTGCAGGGACCGAAGACCTAGGCAGGACCTCTGATGTGCAGGCACCGAGAAGGGCGGCGGCGAGCAGGATGGAGAACTGTCGCGTCATCGGATCCACCGCGTGTGTCGCTGGTCGGTCAACTCGCGCATGTCGTGAACCGATTGTCGAGCCCGGCGCGACGGCCATGCCCGCGACCCGCGCGGTAGCGTCGGGGCGCGGCGGCGGCTATCTCCCTCCCATGTCCCGCTATGACCTCTCCACCCGCGCCGGCCGGTTCAAGGCGCACTGGGACTATGTGTGGAAGGATCACGCCTTCCTGCGGCGGTGGTTCTCGAACGCGCACTGGCTGGGGCCGGATCTGGTGCGGACCAACCAGCCGTCTCCGCGGCAGCTGGCGTACTGGAAATCGAAGGGGATCAGGACGGTCATCAACCTGCGCGGGGCGCGGGACGAGGCCTGGTATGCGCTGGAGAAGGACGCCTGCGCGCGGCTGGGGCTGACGCTGATCGACGCGCCGCTGGATTCGCGCGATCCGCCGCAGAAGGACCGCATCCACCGGGCCCGCGAGCTGTTCCGGACCATCGACTATCCGGTGCTGATCCATTGCAAGTCGGGGGCGGACCGGGCCGGGATGATGGCGGTGCTGTACCGGCATTTCCATCTCGGCGAGCCGATCTCGGTCGCGATCGAGCAGCTGTCGAAGAAATACCTGCACCACCGCGAGGGGCTGACCGGGGTGCTGGACTACACGCTGGAGAAATACCTCAAGGAGGTCGAGCCGACGGGGGTCAGCTTCATCGACTGGATCGACAGCGAGGCCTACGACCCGAAGGCGATCCGGGCCGAGTTCAAGGCCAACTGGTGGGGGACGGTCCTGACCGAGAAGCTGCTCAGGCGCGAGTAGGGCTCAGCCCCACGGGCCGCGCGCGGGGGAGGAGGGGCCGTCACCCTTGTCCGTGGCCAGTTCGGCCTCGCGCCGGGCCTTGCGGTCGCCTTCCCAACGCCTGAACCAGCGCGCCCAGTTGCGCTCGCCGCGATAGACGGCAATCCACAGGACCAGCGCCGCCAGCATGAAGACGAGGCTGGCGATCTCCTGGCCGTCGAGGGTGCGGCCGAACAGGGTCATGGACGCGGGTCCTGCGGCGGGGCGTCGCCGTGGGTGAAGGTCTCGCGCGGGGTCGGGACCTCGCCCGGGGTGACGGGGTCGTTCCAGGCGGTGTCGGTCTCGCGCGGTCCCGCCGGCGGGGCGGCCGGTTTGCGGCGGGCGGCCCAGACGACGATGCCGACGCCGAGAGCCAGCAGGGCCAGGACGATCAGGGCGGGGGTCAGCATGGGTCTCTCCCGAACAGACGTGACTGCATAGGTCGAAAGCGCCTCAGTCGGGCAGCAAGTTCCCGGCGCCGGCCTCGGGCGCATCCCCGCGCGGATCGATCATCCGGTGTGCGTGCAGGATGAAGAACCGCATATGGGCGTTGTCGACCGTCGCCTGCGCTCTTGCCTTCCACGCCTTGCGCGCCTCGGCGTAGTTGGGGAAGGCGCCGACGAACTCGACCTTCGACAGGTCGCGGAACACCGGCGCGTCGAGGTGGCGCAACTCGCCGCCGATGACGAGGTGGAGCAACTGTTCGGCTTCGGCGGGCTTGGTCATGAGGCGTCCGGTCGGGAAAGAGCTAGCGGGGCGCCAGCGGAATAGGCGCTGTGCGCCGCACGATCAACGGGTGAAGGGCCGGAGCGCTGCAGACGAGGCTGCTCTGGCGGGGATCGGACTGGTTGAAGCGCCAGGCGCCGCCGTGGTGGTCGCTGACCTTGCCGCCGGCCTCCTCGACGATCAGGGCCCCGGCGCAGACGTCCCAGTCCCATTTGGGGGTCAGGGCGATGGCGGCGTCAAAGGCGCCGGCGGCGACCAGGGCCATGCGATAGGCGATGGCGTTGCGTTTCTCGTACCGCATGGCGGGCCATGGCTCGGCCCAGTGCGGCCCCTCCATCAGCCGGGCGTCGGCGAGGACCGAGGCGTCGTCGAGATCGGTCGTGTCCGAGGCGGTGATCGGCCGGTCGTTCAGAAAGGCGCCGCCGCCCAGCACGGCGGTGAAGGTCTCGCCGAGGGCTGGGGCGTGGATGACGGCGGCGACCGGGCGGCCGTCCTCGACCACGGCGATGGGGATGCACCACCACGGCTTGCCCTTCATATAGGCGACGGTGCCGTCGATCGGGTCGACCACGAAGATGCGGCGGGCGGACAGACGGTTGGGGGTGTCGACCGTCTCTTCCGACAGCCAGCCGTGATCGGGCCGCGCGCCGAGCAGACCGCTGCGCAGCAAGCGGTCGACGGCGACGTCGGCGGAGGTGACCGGCGAACCGCCGGATTTGGACCAGATCTTCAGCCCGGCCTCGCGCTCGGCCAGCGCCAGCTCGCCGGCGGCGACGGCGGCGGCGCGGATCAGGTCGAGGTCGGCCGCGAGATCGCTCATTTGCCGGCGATGGCCACCGCGTCGAACATCAGCGACGGGCTGTTGTTGGCCCCGCGGAACTCGAGGTCCGAGCCGCGCTGCAGGCGGGCGTAGAGATCGGTCAGCTTGCCCGCGACCGTGACCTCGCTGACCGGGTAGGCGATCTCCCCGTTCTCGAACCAGAAGCCCGACACCCCGGCCGACCAGTCGCCGGTGTTGGCGTTCAGCGAAGGGCCGAACATCGAGGTGACCAGCAGGCCGGCGCCGGCGTCGGCCATCAGGCCGTCGAGGTCGCGCTCGCCCGGTTCGAGGTGCAGGCTGTGGGTCGAGACCCCGGGCGGGCCGGCGAGGCCGCGCGAGGCGTGGCCGGTCGAGGCCAGACCCAGTTGGGCCGCGGCGGCGCTGTTGAGCAGCCAGGTGGTCAGCACGCCGTCGTCGATGATCGCCCGGCGGGTGACCGCCACGCCCTCGTCGTCGAACGGGGTCGAACCCATGCCGCGCGGGCGGAACGGGTCGTCGATCAGGTTCGCCCCCTTGGGCAGAACCGGCTGGCCGAGCCGGTCCTTGAGGAAGGAGGTGCCGCGCGCGATCGAGGGGCCG
The DNA here is from genome assembly GCA_035654315.1 of Brevundimonas sp. Taxonomy (GTDB): domain Bacteria; phylum Pseudomonadota; class Alphaproteobacteria; order Caulobacterales; family Caulobacteraceae; genus Brevundimonas. The sequence goes on along the minus strand of DASRXE010000254.1, from coordinate 13,753 downwards.
GAAATGGCGCCGATCAAGGGCGACAGGATCTGCATGGCGACGCGGTTCTCGAAGATCACCGGGGCCGTGGTCGAGGCGATCTTGCGCGGGCCGGTCCGGGCGACGGCGCGACGCCCGGCCTCGGCGCCGATGCTGTCCGGCGAGGGCAGGTCGGAGAGGTGGCGGGTGGCCCGATGCTCGCCGCCGCGCTCCATGGCGCCGTCCTTTTCGGCGATGACGCCGACGCCGAGCGAGAAGGCCGAGCCGTGATAGGCGCCGTCGAAGCCGTGCGAGGTGACCAGCCGCCAGCGGCTGGACGAGGTCGAGGCGTGGCCGCCCTCGGAGCGGACGACCCCGGGCACAGCGAGGGCGGCCGCCTCGGCCCCGGCGGCGACGGCTTCCAGGTCGGCGGCGCTGCGCTCCAACGGATCGTACAGGTCGAGGTCGGCGAACGGGCCGCGGGCAAGTCGGTCCTGCGGCGCGAGGCCGGCATACGGGTCTTCCGGCGCCAAGCGGGCCATGGCCACGGCGCGCTCGACGAGGCGGGCGCGGGTCGCGTCGGACAGGTCGGAGGCGGAGACAGTGGCCTGTCGCCGGCCGATGAAGACGCGCAGGCCGAGATCGCGGCTCTCCTCGCGCTCGACATCCTCCAGGGCGCCGTTGCGGACGCCGACGGACAGGGCGGCGCGCTCGGCGGAGACGGCCTCGGCGGCGTCGGCGCCAGCTTTCAGGGCGGCGGCGACCAGTTCAGGCAGGATGTCGGGCGAGGCGGAGGTCGGCGGGCTGTCGGACATGCCCCGATATGGCCGGGCGGCCCGGCCGGTGCAACCGGGCTCAGGCCGGAGCCATGCCCACAAGCGGGCAGGCGATCAGCAGGACCGCCGCCGCGATCAGCGGCAGCCAGGTCAAGGCCATGCCGATCACCCGCGCCGGCGGCGGGCCCTTGCCGAAGGCCAGACCGAGCGGATGGATTACCCGACCGGCGAAGAAGACGCCGCCGATCAGGTGGATGACCCAAGCCGGCCAGCCGAGAAGGGCGAGCAGGACGAGACCGCCGATGGCGACCGGTGTGTATTCGGCCGCGTTGCCGAAGCGCCGCGCGGCGACGATCATCATCTCGTCGCCGCCGTCGCCGAGGATGACCCGCTGGCGCCGACGCGTCATGACGACCCGGATCGACAGCACCACCAGCACGAGGATGAGAAGACCGCTCCAGAAGCCGGCCGCGTGCAGGGCTGTCATCCCGGTCATGGTCAGTTCTCCCGCGCCACCGGATAGAGCCGGTAGCGGTCATCATGGAAGGGGGTGCGCTCGTAGAACCACTGCAGGCGCGCGTCGCCGTTGGCGGCGAAGGCGGGATCGGCGGCCAGTTTCGCCTCGAATTCGGCCTTCAGGGCGGGATCGGCGGCCAGCATGCGCTCGGCCAGCGGGGCGATGGCGTAGCCTTCGATGTACTCGACGCGGCTGAGCACCTCCGGGAACAGGCCCCAGGCGAACAGGCTTTCGGACGACTGCGGCTCCAGCAGCAGGACGACGACGTCGCCGAGCGGCTGGTCGGTCGGCACCCGCACCGAGCCGGGCGGGAAGGTCCAGTCGCGGGGTTCAGGCGTCACCGAGGTGACGGTCACCGGGACATGGCCCTCATTGGCGCGGGTGGAGAGCTTCGGATCGTCGAGGCGGAGCATTTCGACGGAGACGGTGCGCGGCGTCTCCAGCGTCTCCATCTGCACGCCGTGGGCGGCAAGGCGCTCGATGACATCCGTGCGGTAGGACGGCACCCAGTAGGCCTCGGGCCGCTTCAGGGTCAGGGTTGGATGCGACGAGTAGAACGGTAGTTGCCACAACTCCGGGTCCGGCTCGCCGAGCCAGCGGATTTCCTGACGGCCCGAGGCGGGGCTGTCGTACATCTCGTAGCGGATGCCCTTGAAGGCGCGCGTCGAGACCGGCTGGTCGTCCTGAACGAAGTTGGCCGGGATTTCGGCCGGGCGCAGGGCGCTGTCGGCGGCTACGGCGGCGCGCAGGTCGCCGCCCTCTTCGGCCAGCGTGCGCAGAGCCTGTTCCAGGAAGACGTAAGTCCCGAGCACGCGCTGCTCGTGCGGCTTGAGGCTGTGGTTCTCGATCAGGATGGTCGGAACGTGGGCGGCCGAGCCCCAGCCGTTGGAGAAGCGTTCGCCGAGACCGCCGTCGGAGAGGCCGGCCATCGGGTTCGAATCGTCCATGCCGAAGACCAGTTCGCCGGGGATGTGCCCCTGAGCCTCGAGGGCGGCGTTCATCGCCGGCTTGAAGGCGGTGTCGAGCCACGCGGCCGTGGCCGGCGAGCGCGACCAGATGCCGTTCTCGCCATTGTATCCGTAGGTGACGTCGTACTGGTAATCCATGCCGTCGGTGACGTGGATGTCGACGTAGAGATCGGGCCGGTATTTCAGGATCAGGCCCCGCACCGCCCGCATCTCGGGCTGGTCGAGCTTCAGGTAGTCGCGGTTGAGGTTCTGGTTAGTCGCCGTGTTGCGCCAGCCCTGGAGGCGGGGACCGCGCTGGTTGGGCCGGGAGTAGGCCGAGGTGCGCTCATGGCCGTCGACGGAGAGGATGGGGATCAGGATCAGGTTGACCCGGTCGAGCAGGTCGTCCTTGCCGTTGAAGGCGATGTCGCGGAGCAGCATCATGCCCGCATCCTTGCCGTCGATCTCGCCCGGGTGGATGCCGGCCTGGGCCAGCAGCACAGGCTTGGCCGGATCGAAGGCGGCGCCGTCCTTCGAGGCGATGACGGCGTAGATGGGCCGGCCCTCGGGCGAAACGCCGAACTGTTCGATGCGGATCAGTTCCGAGGCGCCGTCGAGGCGGTCGAACCAGGCGCGGGTGTCGGCGTAGGTCGGGCTGAAGTCATGCGCGGGGTCGGCCTCGAACGGGGTCACCCAGGGATCGGAGGCGTCGCGCAGCAGGGCGCGGCTGGCCCCGTCCCACGCGGGCGCGGGCGGCAGGAAGGGCTGATCCCACGGGGCGGCGTTGGGAACGGAGGGGGACGCGGACTGGGACATGACGGGACTCGACACGAGGGCCGCGAGGGCGGCGAGGATCAGGGTGGAGCGCATGGGTCTCCTAATCCGCCGTCCGTCCGCAGGAGGCAACCCTGTAAGGCGAGGCTTATCCATAGACGAGGCTTATCCATGCAGGTTCGACCGCGCGGTGGGTTCGAGGCGGAGGCGCTGGATCGACTGCTCCGGGATAAGCCCTTGCGCCGCGTCGGCGAAGGCGGCGAACCAGACCAGCACGTGCTCGCCTTCGCGCAGCGGCAATCGGGGGAAGTCGTTGGGGCTGGTGTCGGTGACCAGTGTGGCGATGGAGCCGGCGCCGGTTTTCCGCAGGGCCGGGATCGTCTCATGCACGAACTTGCGCGGCAGAGGATCGTCGTGACCGCGCAGGGCATGGACGCCGCCGACGACCCTGCCAGGGCCCGGCCCGGCCGCGCCGACCGGCTTCCGTTTGCCGGGCGTGAACGCGTAGCCCTGGTCAAGCGGCCGGAGAAGCAGGACATTGTCGGAATCGATCATGGTGGCGTTGGCCTCTTCCCGATGCGCCTGCCAGACGGGGCCGAAATAAAAGGCCTGCAGCGATCGCTGCCGCGCCGCCATGTCGGGGAAGCCGCGCAGCCAGACGAAACGCTCCGGATCGTCGAGGTCCCTGAACTGGCCGATCAGGGTGATGCCGACGTCCTCCTGGCTCTCGACGAATTCCCGTTCGAACAGATCGATGAGTTCGTCCCGCCGGCCGGGATGCAGGGTGTACTGGCGTAGTTCGACCACCGGCATCAGGCGGCCGTCCGGGTGAAGTCCATGACCCAGTTGAGCTCCCATGTCTCTCCGCCGTCATAGGAAAAATGCTGCTCCCAGCGCGGCGCGCCTGAGCCGATGCGGGACCATTCGTAGCGGGCGACGATGGCTCGACCGTCATCCGTATCCGGTCCTTCCAGGCGGCACCCGTCGGCGTGGAAACGGCCGACCACCGGCGGCGACAGACGGCCGTCGCGGTCGCTGATCCAGTAGATCGACCAGTCGCCGGTCGCGAGATCGACCGTCCGAACAGCCACTCCGCGCCAGCCGCGCGCGGGGCAGTCGTGCTGCTCGATATTGCTGATCCCACCCATGCGCGGTTCCGTGAACGCCGTGCCCGGGAACTCGTCCCAGTCGTCGACGCCGGTGGCCCGGGTCTTGAGCCTCCGGTGCAGGACGGTCCAGCGGCCGAACAGGAAGTCGAAATCATGGGCGGACCCGGCGGGGCGTTCAGCGGCTACGGGTTCGACGGGCAGGACGGTCATCAAGGGCCTCGGAAGTCGGCGGGATTGCCTGACAGGACCCATAGGCGAGATAAACTGACACCTGCTGTCAGGATTTACCGACTACATTGAAAATATGCGCGCCAGCCGACTGCTCTCGATCCTGCTGCTGCTCCAGACCCGGGGGCGGATGACGGCCGAGGCGCTGGCGGCCGAGTTCGAGGTGTCGGTCCGCACCATCTATCGCGACATCGACCAGCTGAGCGCGGCGGGGGCGCCGGTCTATGCCGACCGCGGGCGGGCCGGCGGATTCCAGCTGCTCGACGGCTACCGCACCCGGCTGACCGGGTTGACCGACGCTGAAGCCGAGACGCTGTTCCTCGGCGGCCTGTCGGGACCGGCCGCGCAGATGGGCCTGTCCGGGGCGGTGACGACCATGCAGCTGAAACTGCTGGCCGCGCTTCCCCCGGAAAGACAGGCGGCGGCCGAGCGACTGGCGGGGCGGTTCCACCTCGATCCGGTCGGCTGGTATCAGAGCCCGGACGAGGCAGAGCGCCTGCCGGCCATCGCCCAGGCGGTGTGGAACAGCCGGCGGATCTCGGTGCGCTACGAAAGCTGGAAGGGCGAGGTCGGGCGGACCCTGGAGCCGCTGGGCCTGATCCTCAAAGGCGGCCTGTGGTATCTGGCGGCGCGTTCGGCCGGACGGTGCGAGCCCCGCACCTACAGGGTGTCGAACATCCTGTCGCTGACCCCGCTGGAAGAGGCCTTCGAGCGGCCGGCGGACTTCGGTCTGGCCGGGTGGTGGGCGGAGACGTCGAGGCGGTTCGAGGTCGAAATCTTCACCGGCGAGGCGCGTCTGCGGGTGACGGCGGCGGGGCTGAAACGGCTGGGCCGGCTGGGGGCGGAGCAGGCGCGGATCGCGGCGGGAGCCGTGGCGGACGCGAACGGCCGGGCCGAGGTCGTGGTTCCGATCGAGTCGGTCGAGCACGCCTGCGTCGACTTCCTGCGGCTGGGCGCGGAGGCGGAGGTGCTGGCGCCGCCGGAACTGCGAGCGGCGATGGCGGAGACGGCGCGCCGGACCGCCGCCCTCTACGCCTGAGCTATTTCCAGATCGGCGCGCCGTCGCCCGGCAGCCCCAAGCGGTCCCACATTTCCGAGACGCGATTGACGACTTCGGCATCCATGCGGATTTCCTCGCCCCAGTCCCGCTTCGTCTCGGGCGGCCATTTGTCGGTGGCGTCGAGGCCGATCTTGGAGCCGAGGCCGCTTTCGGGGCTGGCGAAGTCGAGGTAGTCGATCGGGGTGTTCTCGATCAGGGTGATGTCGCGGGCCGGGTCCATCTTGGTGGAGAGGGCCCACATGACCTGCTTCCAGTCGCGGGCGTCGATGTCGTCGTCCACGACGATGACCCATTTGGTGTACATGAACTGGCGCAGATAGCTCCACACGCCCAGCATCACCCGCTTTGCGTGGCCGGGGTAGGCCTTCTTCATGGAGACCACGGCGATGCGGTAGCTGCAGCCCTCGGGCGGCAGCCAGAAATCGGTGATCTCCGGGAACTGGCTCTGCAGCAGGGGGATGAAGACCTCGTTCAGGGCCTCACCCAGCACCGAAGGTTCGTCCGGCGGGCGGCCGGTGAAGGTGGTCAGGTAGATCGGGTCGCGGCGCATGGTGACGGCGCTGACCTGGAAGACCGGGAAGGTCTCGACCGAATTGTAGTAGCCGGTGTGGTCGCCGTAGGGGCCCTCGGGCGCGTGCTCGTCGAGCAGGACGTGGCCTTCCAGAACGATCTCGGCCTGGGCCGGGACCATCAGCGGCACGGTCTTGCACGGGACCAGTTCGGCCTTGGCCCCACGCAGCAGGCCCGCGAACTGGTATTCGCTGAGGGTGTCGGGCACCGGCGTGACAGCGGCCAGGATGGTCCCCGGATCGGCGCCGAGGACGACGGCGCAGGGCAGGGGCTCCTTGCTGCGCTTCTTGTGGCGGGCGTAGTGCTGGGCCCCGCCGCGGTGGGCCAGCCAGCGCATGATGGCGCGGTCCTTGCCCAGCACCTGCATGCGGTAGATGCCGAGGTTGAAATCGTCCTCGCGGTCGTCGGACGGGCCCTTGGTGACGACGAGGCCCCAGGTGATCAGCGGCGCCGGCTCTCCGGGCCAGCAGCCTTGGACCGGCAGGGAGGTCAGATCGACCTGGTCGCCCCTGAGCACCACCTGCTGCACTGGGGCGGACTTCACCACCTTGGGCCGCATCGACATCACCGTCTGGGCCAGCGGCAGCATCTCCATGGCGTCGCCGAGGCCGCGCGGCGGGGTCGGATTGCGCAGGAAGGCCAGCAGCTCGCCGACCTCGCGCAGCTCGGCGGCGGTGGTGCGGGTCTTCTTGTCGAGCGTCACGCCCATGGCCACACGCTTGACCGTGCCGAACAGGTTGGCGAGGCAGGGGATGGGGCTGATCGAGCCGTCGGGCATGATGGGCTTTTCGAACAGCACCGCCGGGCCGCCGTTGCGCAGCAGCCGGGTCTGGATCTCGGTCATCTCGAGATGGGTCGAGACCGGCTCGGACACGCGAACCAGTTCGCCCTCGGCCTCGAGCATCGCGATGAAGTCGCGCAGGGATTTGTAGGCCATCGATCGCTCCAGACTGATCGCTGGATTAGGCGGAGGAAGCGGCGCTGTCACCCGCCGGCCGCTCAGTGCGCGGCTGTGTCCGAGGTCAGGGCCCAGATCGGCAGGCCGAGCACGCGCGTGGCGGCCGAGACCTGGGCGCTGGTCATGCGGGCGCGACCGGCCTCGACGAGGCGCAGCTCGGCGGCGCTCATGCCGATGGCCTCGGCGAGGGCCTCCACGCCGGTAGCGCGCTCGCTACGCCAGCGCTTCAGCCGGGCGCCCAGGGCGACCTGATCGGGATCGGCCGAGGGGAAGCCGTGGACGGTCACCACTCGGAGTCCCACTGGAAGGCGGGATCGATCCAGTCGCCGAGGCGGCCGTCGGGGCGGGCGAGAGCGTGGATGCGGTCAATCTGCTCCGGCGTCAGCTCGAAATCGAAGATGTCGAAATTCTCGGCCGCCCGGCTTTCCTTCGCGGTGCGCGGAATGGCGATGACGTTCTGCTGGATCAGCCAGCGCAGGGTCACCTGACCGGGGGTCTTGCCGTGGGCGCGGCCGATCTCGACGAGGGTGGGGTCGGCGACGACCTTGCCCTGGGCCAGCGGCGACCAGGCGGTGATCGAGGATCCGAGGTCGCGGGCGGTTCCCAGCAAGTTCGAGAGCTTCAGGTAGGGGTGATACTCCACCTGGTTGGTGACCAGCTTCGCCTTTGAGAGCGCCTGCGCCTGCCTGAACTCGGCCGAGGGAAAGTTGGACAGGCCGATGGTCCGGGTCAGGCCGTGGTCCCTTGCTTCATTGAGCGCGCCGAGCGTCTCCTCGAAGGTGGGCGTCTTCTTCGGCCAGTGCAGCAACAGCAGATCCGGCGTGAAGCCGAGGCTGGAGGCGGATTCCTGCGCCTGGGCGAGCAGGGCGTCGCGGTCAAAATGGTCGACCCAGATCTTGGTGGTCAGCCAGATGTCGCCGCGCGCGACGTGACCCGCCTCGATGGCGTCGCGAATGCCGTCGCCGACGGCCGCCTCGTTGCGGTAGATCCAGGCCGTGTCGATGTGGCGATAGCCGATGCGCAGCGCCGCAGCGACCATGCGGCGGGCGTCGTCCGGCTCGGGCATCCAGGTGCCGAAGCCGAGCAGGGGAATGGCGTGGCCGTCGACGGTGAGGGTGGGCTGATCGGTCATGGGGGGCTCCGGGCGGACCCGTTTACCTAGGCCGACCCGGCGCCGGTTCAACCAGCCAGTCGAACATCTCGTCCCAAAGCGGCTCCATGCCGCGGCGGAAGGCGCCTTCGTGGCCAATGCGCGGCGCGCCGTAGTCTGAAGGCGACCGCACCACCACCTCTCGCGCGGCGTTCGGATACACCTCCAGCAGGATCGGGGAGGTGACCGGGGTGGCGATCGGGTCGTCGGTGAAGATCCACGAGCGGATCGGGGCCGTCACCGTTTCGAAATGATGCGGTTTCAGCCGCTCCGTCAGCTCGTCGCGGAAATAGGCCGGCTTCAGGCACCAACGCCGCCAGGTCTCCCAGACGCCGCGCGGCAGGTCGGTCCCGGCCCACAGACCGCCGCCCTTGATGTAGCCATGGCGCAGCAGGCTCCATGGGCCGTAGCCGAACCAGAAGAACAGCTCGAGCGGGTTGTAGGCGCGGTGGTGCCGACCCCAGTAGCCGCTGCCGACCGAGACGAAGGCGTACCGTTCGATGCGGTGCTGGTTCGGCATGAAGCCGAGGAAATGGCCGCCGACGCTGTGGCCGACGTGGACCACCGGCAGGTCTGGCGCCGCCTCGATCAGGGCCTCAAGCGCGGCCGGCATGTCGAGCCGGCCCCAGTCGGTATAGTCCATCCGCATGGCGGCGAGGTCATCGGGCCGCGAGCCGGCGATGCCGCGGAAGTCATAGGTCAGCACCGCCGCGCCCTTGTCCGCCAGATGCCGGGCGAAGCGGTCGTAGAAGCCCTTGGGAAAGCCGGTGCCCGAACTGACCAGCACGGCGACCGTCGCCCGTTCGGCCGAGACCAGGCGCATCGACAGCGGGTAGCCGTCAGCGGCGGAGGCGATGAAATCGCGGGTGACGAGGTGGCTCATCGGTAGTCCGTAGCTATTCGCAACGAACCTAGACGATTGACGTCGCGTCAGGTCAAGCTCTCTTGGAGCGGACGCCGTCCTCGGCTAAAGCCCCCGCCAGTCCTTCGCCGAGCGCCTCATCATGACCGACGTCCTCCCCGACCGCCTCTCCGTCGACCCCGACAGCCCGTTCCACGACGCCGACCTGCTGGCCAAGGGCGTGGGCGTGCGCTTCAAGGGCGAGGACAAGACCAATGTCGAGGAATACTGCGTCTCCGAGGGCTGGGTCCGCCTCGCCGTCGGCAACCGCGTCGATCGCCGCGGCAAGGCGCTGACCGTCAAGCTGCAGGGGCCGGTCGAGCCCTACATCAAGGGCGAGTAGCCTCAAGCCGCCTTATGCGACTGCTGACAAAACTCCGCTCAAGGTCGCTTCTCCCCATCGCATGCCCGGTCTAGGTTCCGGCTCCTTCTGAGTCCCGGAGCCGTCCATGCGCCTGTCCGCCCGCCTTCTCGCCGCCAGCGCCGTGGCGCTGACCCTCGTCGCCGCGCCGGCCGTGGCGCAGGACGCCGCCACTATCCAGCGCGCTGAGACGATCCGCGACGCGGCCATGGAGCGGAACATCGCCATGGACTACGTCACCCAGCTGACCACCCGCTTCGGGGCGCGGCCGGCGGGCTCGAAGGCCGAGCAGGACGCCTCGGCCTGGGCCGCCGACTACATGCGGGCCCAGGGCTTTCAGAACGTCCGCATCGAGGAGTTCCCGCTGGTCGGCTGGGAGCGGGGCGAGGAGAGCGTCGCCATCGTCGGCGCGCGGCCGCAGCGGCTGGTCGCGGCGGCGCTGGGCCATTCGCCCGGCACCAACGGCGTCATCGAGGCCGAGGTGGTGCGGTTCGAGACCCTGGAAGACCTCAACGCCGCGCCGGCCGGGTCTCTGGCGGGCAAGATCGCCTATGTGGACGCCGGCCAGATGGTGCGGATGCAGAGCGGGGCCGGCTACGGCCCGCTGACGCGCATCCGCGGCGCCGGCCCCGGGGCGGCGGCGGCCAAGGGGGCGGCGGCCTTCATCATGCGCTCGGTCGGCTCGGACGAGCACCGCATGCCGCACACCGGCACGACCCGCTATGTCGACGGCCGGGTGCCGGTGCCGGGTTTCGCCCTGGCGGCGCCGGATGCGGACCAGCTGTCGCGGCTGATCGAGATGGGCGAGACGGTGACGCTGCGGTTGTCCTCGACGGCCCACACCTACGAGACGGTGTCGCAGAACGTCATCGGCGACATCGTCGGGCGCTCGCGGCCGGACGAGATCATCGTGCTGGGTTCGCACATGGACAGCTGGGACCTCGGGACGGGCGCGATCGATGACGGCGCCGGCGGCGCTATCACCCTGGCGGCGGCCAAGGCCATCGCCGAAAGCGGGCGGCGTCCGGCGCGGACTGTTCGCGTCGTGCTGTACGGTTCGGAGGAGGTGGCCCAGCCGACCGACACCGGCAACGGCGGCGGGGCCTATCTGCGCGGCATAGGCGACGCGGTCGAGGATCACGTCATCGCCGGCGAGAGCGACTTCGGCGCCGACCGGGTCTACGCCCTGGGTCTGCCGCCGGGCGCCCAGGACTCCGACTTCGCCCGGGCCGCGGCGCGGGTGCTGTACCCGATCGGGGTGCTCTCTTCGCCGCAGCCCGAACTGCACGGCGGGGCCGATATCGGACCGCTGGCGGGCGCGGGCGTGCCGGTGTTCGGCCTGAATCAGGACGGCAGCCGCTATTTCGACCTGCACCACACGGCCGACGACACCCTGGACAAGATCGATCCGGCGCAATTGGACCAGAACGTCGCCGCCTGGGCCGCGCTGGTCTGGCTGATCGCGGATTCGGACGTGGACTTCCGGGCCATGCGGTCGGCGGACGCGGGGGCCCACTGACGGTTCCAGCTTGACCGTTTCCCCCGGCGTGCGACTTTGATGCGAGTCAGGTTCGAACCAGTGGGGGGGAAAGATGAGCGAGAACTTCAATCAGGGCGGCTACGTCCAGACGCAGAGCAACGGCCTTGCGGTCGCGTCGCTGGTGCTGGGCATACTGTCGATTCTGTTCGTCTGGATCCCGTTCATCGGGATGGTGTCGTGGATCCTGGCGCCCGTTGGCCTGGTGCTGGGGCTGGTCGCGCTGAACAAGCCAGCCGGCAAGGGCATGGCGATCGCCGGTTCGATCTGCTCGGGGGTCGGCCTGCTCGGCTGCATCGGCTGGGTCGTGCTGATCGGCGCGGCGGCGGCGGCCGGTTCGGGCGTCTGATCCATCGACCGATGGCCGAAGCCGTGCGGCGCTGCTAGACGAGCCAGGCCGCGAGCGTGGCGAAACTGGTAGACGCAAGGGACTTAAAATCCCTCGACCTCGGTCATGCGGGTTCGACCCCCGCCGCTCGCACCATGGCCGAACCGGAAGCGCCGCTGCGGCGTTGGCCTGACATGCCGCTGTCCCTCTTCGAGCAACCGGCCGAGATCGTGGCCCGGACCCTGATCGGGGCGGAGCTGGAAGTCGACGGGGTGGGTGGCGTCATCGTTGAGACCGAGGCCTATGACGTGTTCGACCCCGCGTCGCACAGCTTCGTCGGGCCGACCGCGCGCAACGCGCCGATGTTCGGGCCGCCGGGACGAGCTTACGTCTACCGCATCTACGGCCTGCACTGGTGTTTCAACGTGGTCTGCGACGCGGGCCAGCCGGGCAGCGCGGTGCTGTTGCGCGCTCTGGAGCCGAGCACGGGGATCGATCGGATGCGGGAGCGGCGCGGGCCGTTGCCGCTCCCGGCGCTGTGCTCCGGCCCGGGGAAGCTGTGCGAGGCGCTGGCCATCGACGGAAGCCTGAACGGACGACCGCTGGATGAAGCGCCGTTTGCGCTGAGGCTGCATGTGCAGCCGCCGGCGCTCGTGCAGGGGGTGCGTATCGGCATCACCAAGGGGGCGGAGACGCCGTGGCGGTTCGGCCTGGCGGGCTCGCGCTTCCTCAGCCGGCCGTTTCCGGCCGTGGCGGCGACGGCATGACCCGGATGTCGGCGACGCCGATGGAGGCGCGGACCGAACGCGCGCTGCCGCACGGCGACGGCTGGTGGTACGAGCCCAAATGGGACGGCTTCCGCTGCCTCGCCTTCAAGTCGAAGGGGCGGGTCGAGCTGCTGGCCAAGTCGGGCAAGTCGCTGGCGCGGTTCTTCCCCGAGGTGGTTGAGCGGCTGATGCGAGTCGAGGCGGAGACGTTTGGGCTGGATGGCGAACTACTGGCGCAGGACGGAGACCGGTTCGCCTTCGAGGTGCTGCAGCAGAGGCTGCATCCGGCGGAGTCGCGCATCCGCAAGCTGGCGGCCGAGTCGCCGGCGACCTTCGCCCTGTTCGACATGCTGGTGGATCTGGACGGCTCCGATCTGCGCCGCCTGCCGCATCGGGAGCGGCACACCCGGCTGGAGGCGTTCGTGGATCGGTTCGGCGGGCCGCGGCTGACGCTTTCGCCCGGCACCGACGATCCGGAACAGGCGCAGGCCTGGCTGGACGACGGCAAGCTGGAGGGCGTGGTCGCCAAGCGCCGGGACGGGCCCTATATCGAAGGCGAGCGGGCCATGGTGAAGGTCAAGCGGCTGCGCTCGGCCGACTGCGTCGTCGGCGGGTTCCGCTATGCGAGCGGGGGCGGCCGCGTGGGGTCGCTGTTGCTGGGCCTCTATGATGACGCCGGGCGGCTGAACCATGTCGGCTTCACCTCGGGCTTCGCGGGACTGGACAAGGACGAGCTGACGCGCCGGCTGGAGGCCGTCCGCGGCGGCCCGGGATTCACCGGACGGGCGCCGGGCGGGCCGAGCCGGTGGACCACGGAGCGATCGGGCGAATGGGAGCCGCTGCGGCATGAGCTGGTGGTCGAGGTCGGCTTCGACCATGTCTCGGACCAGCGCTTCCGGCACGGGACGCGGCTGCTGCGCTTCCGGCCCGACAAGGCGCCGGCGCAGTGCCGGATGGAGCAGCTGGAGGCGTGATGGCGGCGGCGGCCGGCCAGTTCGATCTGTTCGATGGGCTGGCTCCGGGGCTGCCGGACGGTCTGCGGTACGCACCGGATCTGGTCTCGTCCGACGAGGCGGCGCGCCTTGTGAAAGCCTTCTCTGGTCTGCCGTTCCAGGCCTTCGATTTCCATGGCTTCAAGGGCAACCGGCGGATCGTGTCCTACGGCGGACGCTACGACTTTTCGGCCAGTCGGCTCGAGGCCGCTGAGCCGATCCCCGACTTTCTCTTGCCGGCCCGGGCGGCTGCGGCGGCGTTCGCGGGGATTGAGCCGGACGCCATTCATCACGCCATGGTCACGGAATATGCCCCGGGGGCCGGGATTGGCTGGCATCGCGACCGGCCCGAATTCGACAAGGTGATCGGACTGTCCTTCGTATCGCCGGCGACGATGCGGTTCCGGCGCAGGGAAGGCGAGGGCTGGCGGCGAGCCTCGCTGCCGCTGGCGCCGCGCTCGGCCTATCTGCTGGACGGACCGGCGCGGCAGGATTGGCAGCACAGCATCGCGCCGGGGGCCCGGTTGCGTTATTCGGTGACTTTCCGGACGCTTCGGTGAGGGTCCGCCCCATAACTTCGTGTTTCCGGCGGCGAACCGACCTTAACCGGGCGCGCTTTCATGGGCACAAGGGAGCCGTTCCCCTTTCAGGCCGTATGGATATTCGATGAAAAGAGCCCGGCGCGCCCGTATCGTCGCGACCTTGGGACCCGCCAGCCGGGCGCCCGGCACGGTCAAGGCCCTGGCCCAGGCCGGGGTCGACGTGTTCCGGCTCAACTTCAGCCACGGCTCGCACGAGGACCACGCGGCGGCGCTGAAGG
>DASRXE010000253.1:0-4905 GCA_035654315.1 Brevundimonas sp. | reverse complement strand
TTTTCGAGATGCTGTCGGAGCCCGCCCCACGCGACCCCAACGCCCCCTCGCCCCGCCTCGGGGCCCGCACCCGCGGCCGCGGCGGCGACGGCTTCCCGAAGCGCGGCGCCGGCCGCCCCGGCGGTCCCAAGCCGCCCCGCGACGGCAAGCCCTCCGGCGGCCTCAAGGGCGTCCGCAAAGGCAAGCGGCGGTAGGCGGATGGAAGCGCGCGGGCCCGCCTCCTCCGAACGCCTCGACCGGCTCAACCCGGTGGAGCGCGAGCTGCTGGTCCTGCTCGGACGCGGCCACACCGCCAAGTCCATCGCCACGCTCAAAGGCCTGTCGGTTCCCGCCGTCAACGAGCGCTTCCGCGCCGCCCGCCGCAAGACCGGCTTCGCCAGCAGCCGCGAAATCGCCCGCCTGCTGACGGCACAAGAAAATCGTCACGATTTAATCGATCTGGCCCCTCGATCGGCGCCGCCGGCAAATCTCCGTCGTCCTGACGCGCCGCCCTCGCGCCGCGCGTCGCCCTTGAGACGATGGAGACTTCCCATGATCGCCACCGGCCTGATCGCGGTCGCCCTGCTTGCGCAACAGACCGCTACGCCGCCTGCTCGCCCGGCGGCCCCGAACAGCCTCGCCGCCGACATCCTGGCGCGGCAGCCGCCCAGCTTCGATCTCGACGCCCTGCACGCCGAGGTCGCCGGTGGCGTTCGCGATCCGGCCTGGTCAACAGAGATGGAGAACGCGCTGTCGCGGCGGTATCACCTGGCTCCGGGCTTCACGGAGAGCGTCGAGTCCCTGAGCATCACCTGCGCCGCCACCCTGTGCGAGGTCGCGGGCGCCACCCGCCCCGATCTTTCGAGCGACGAGGTGACGGATCTGATGATGCGATTGCAGACCCTCGGCCACCCGGATCGCGTCCCCGGGCTGGTCCAGCTGGGCCATCACTTCAGCACGACGGTCGACCGGCCGCCGGCCTTCGTCTTCGTCTCGTACTGGCGTCGCGACTGACCGCACCTGTCGCCGGCGCTGATGGCCCTGCACCGAAGGATGGGATAGCCTCCTCGACCGGGGGGAGGAACAACTCATGATCCGCAAGACAGCACTCGCGGCGCTGGCCGCCGTCTGCCTGGCCGCGCCGGCCGTCGCCAACGACAGCGTGGCCTCAATGGGCGCCGGCGGTCTGGTGCTCCAGCGCACCGACGGCATCGTCATGCGCTCGGAGGACCTGTTCATCTCGGCCCACGAGATCCGGGTCCGATACGCCTTCTTCAACCGCACCGGGGCGGACATCTCGACCATCGTCGCCTTCCCCCTGCCCGACATCATCGGCGGGGGCGAGGGCGATGTCGCCCTGTCCGACCCGGCCGACCTTCGCTTCACGACTACCGTTGGCGGCCAAGCGGTCATCACCGAAGTCGAGCAGAAGGCGATGAAGGACGGCGTCGATCACACCACCCTGCTTCGCGAGTTCGGCGTGCCGCTGTCGCCCTATGGCGACACCGTCCGCGATACCCTCGCCCGCATGTCGCAGGCCCGAATCGACAGGCTGATCCAGCTGGGCCTGGTCGAGGACCGGGGCTACGCCGACAGCCTGAACACCTATGTCGACCTCGCGCCCCTGTGGACCCTCAAGACCACCCATTACTGGACCCAGACCTTTCCGGCCGGCGAGGTGTTGGATGTCGACCATCACTACGTCCCCGCCATCGGGGGCTCGGCCGGCAGCGCTTTCGGCGATCCTGAGCTGATGGAAAGCGAATGGTTCAACGAGACGGCCGCCACCTACTGCGCTGACGACGCCTTCGCCGACGCGGCCCGGCGCAAGCGCGACCGGGGCGAATATCTGAGCGAGACCTGGATCGACTACGTTCTGACCACCGGCGCCAACTGGGCCGAACCGATCGGCGATTTCCGGCTGGTCGTCGACAAGGGCGACCCGGCCAACCTGGTCAGTTTCTGTGGCGAGGGGGTTCGGCGCATCAGCCCGACCCGCTTCGAGATGCGACGGCGCAATTTCACCCCCGACCACGATCTGGCGGTGCTAATCCTCACCGGTGCCCAAATCGACTGAGCCTTTCGACGCCGCCCAGGACCTGAAGGACGCGCCCCGCACCGGTGGCCGCCAGCGCCCCAGGCACGCCGCCACCCTGATCCTGACGCGCACACGGCGAGGCGCCGCCGAGGTGCTGATGGGCCGCCGCGCGCCGGGTCACGTCTTCATGGCCTCCAAATGGGTGTTCCCCGGCGGCCGTATCGAGCGCGCCGACTTCACCGCCGCCTCGGCCACCGACCTGCCGCGCGCCGAGGCCGCCCGCCTGCAGCGCGAACTACCGCCCGGCCGCGCCCGCGCCCTCGCCCTCGCCGCCGTGCGCGAGACCTATGAGGAAACCGGCCTGCTGCTGGCCGAGCCCGCCCCGTCCGCCGCCGTCGCCGGCCCGTGGCGGGAGTTCCGCGCCGAGGGCGCCCTGCCCGACCTGGCGGCGCTGCGCTACATCGCCCGCGCCATCACCCCGCCGGGCCGGACGCGCCGCTTCGACGCCCGCTTCTTCATGTCCGACGCCGGCGCCCTGCTGCACCCGGAGCCCACGGCCGGCTCCGGCGAACTGGACGAGATCGCCTGGCTGCCGCTGGACGAGGCCCGCGCCGTCGACCTCCCCGCCATTACCCGCTTCGTCCTCGCCGAGGTCGCCGAACGCCTGACCGCCCCGGACCGGCCTCTGCCGTTCGTGCGCATGATCCGGGGCCGGCACGTCGTCGACTACCAGGACGAACCTGCCTGACCGTCCCTGACGAACCTTCGACTCCGGGTTGCGCCGCACGGCTCGCCTGCGCTCTATTCGGCGACGGGGAAGAGGGAGGGTTGGAATGCGCAATCTCATCATCGGAGCGGCGGCCCTGCTCGCCGGCTGCGCCACACAGGCCGAAGCGCAGCAGCCGCCCGCCGCGCACGACGGGATACCCGACAGGGTCGAGGTGTTTGTTCATTCCCGAATGAACTACTCCATCGACACCGGCGGTGAGGGCCGCTTCAAGTCTGGCGATAACGAGGAAGTCTTCCCGGTCAGCCGCGAGGAATACGTCCGGATCCGAGCGCTCCTTGAGCCGTATCGGGAGGGGGGCCTGCTCTGCGACGATCCGGAACAGACCCGGTGGAATACCGGCTACTTCCTGTGGCGCGAGAACGGCGTCGAGACGCGTCAGCCCTATGAGACCACCTGCTACACAGACACCTATCAGGCGGCCAGACGGGGCGCCAGTGAGGTCTACTACACACTGAGGGACATGGCCGATCAGCGCCGGGCCCCGCCACCGGTGCTCCCGTCGCCTGACCGCCTGACGCTGACCGCCCTTTACTGGGGCCGGGTGACCCAGGAGTGGTCCATCCCCCGTGGAGGAGAAGCTCGCTGGACCGAGGGCGACGAGATCCGGACCTTCGCCGTGTCGGACGCCGACTTCGACCGCCTGCGCGACATCTTCCGGCCCTATGAGGGGGTGCGTTTCGAGTGCGAGCGGGTCATCGCCGACGGACCCTACGGCCACGTCACCTGGTCGCAGGAAGGCCACGAAGACCAGCAGCTCAAATGGGACGCCGGCTGCATCACCGGAGACGCAGGCGACGTGTTCCGGCGGTGGGATGAGGCCGTGGCCATCCTGAAGGCCCTGCGCGACGGCGGCTGACACATGGCCGATACGCCGATCACCCTGCGCCTGACCATCGCCGACCCGGTCCCCGGCGTGCGCTATAGCCTGCAGAAGGACGACACGCCGTTCGAACCCGTCACCGCCGGCGATGCGCCGCTGTCCTTCGACGTGCCGGTCCGCCTGTCCGCCGACAACCGCTTGCTCGGCCCCTTCGTCCGCCGCGAGGGCCCGGCGCGCCGCTTCGTCTACATCCGCATCGGGACCTCGGCCGGCGACCACGCCAGTCCGTGGAGCCGCCGCGCCAAGATCGACGTCCACGACATCCCGCCCGCCCTGCTCGATCAGGCCCGGTCGGGCCGTACGCTCGAGGTCATCCTGCCCGGCCGCGGCAAGGACGGCTCGCCGGCCTGCGCCACCGTCCGGCCGGCATCGCCGTGGCGGGCGCTGTGAGCTCCCTCGGGCTTTGACCCTGTCTCCGGCCGCCGGTATGCCGGGGATATGAAACTCGCGGCGCCGTTCATCAAACTGCCGTTCCGGTTCGACGCCGCGCGCCTGCAGCAGGAGGTGGCCGCCCTGCCCCCCGAGGCCTGGGTGCGGCACCCCAACAACCTCGACGGCAACAGCGCCCTGCGCCTGATCACCGTGGGCGGCGGCGAGAACGACGACGTCGCCGGCCCCATGGCCATGACGCCCCACCTCAAGGCCTCGCCTTACCTGCAGCAGGTGCTGGCCCATTTCGGCGTGGTCTGGAGTCGCTCCCGGCTGATGAAGCTGGGCCCCGGTGCGACCGTGCCGCTGCACACCGACATCAACTACCACTGGCACCACCGCGTCCGGCTGCACATCCCGATCGTGACCACGCCGGAGGTGAAATTCTTCTGCGGCGACCAGGTCGTCCACATGGGCCAGGGCGAGTCGTGGATCTTCGACAACTGGCGCACCCACAAGGTCGAGAACGGCTCGGACATCGAGCGCATCCACCTCGTCGCCGACACCACCGGCAACGGCCGCTTCTGGGACATGGCCCATGCGGCGGCGACGCAGCAGATCGCGCCGCAGACGGTGCCCTTCCAGCCCGGCGCCCGCGTCGGCATCGCCACCGAGCAGCACAACGTCTACCGCGTCATGCCGCCCTCCGAGGTCGATGACCTGCTGCGCGACCTGGTCGAGGAGACGATCTCGCTCAAGCCCGGCGAGGCCGGTCGCGAGGCGATGGGCCGCTACGAGCGCGTGCTCTACGGCTTCCGTCAGGACTGGCGCCAGCTGTGGTCCCTGTTC
>DASRXE010000252.1:0-4645 GCA_035654315.1 Brevundimonas sp. | reverse complement strand
GCGCTTCGGCACTCCCGGCGATCGCCAACGTGACGAGGGCCGCAAGAGCGGCCAAGGAGCGGATCACCATCTGATTTTCCCCCCAACGGATTGTGACCCGCCGCCCTCCGCCGGATCGGCAGAACGGACAACGGAGCCCTCCGCATTCACTAAAATGCATAAACTTGGCGTCGTTGGACCGTCAACGGTGCCGCATGGACGTGCGGACGGTCATCGGAGCGAACGTGAAGCGGCTCCGGCTGGCCTTGGGGCTGACGCAGGAGCAACTGGCGGACCGCTGCGACTTTGATCAGCGCTACATCAGCCAACTGGAGCGGGGGCAGCGGAATCCGACCGTGCTGTCGCTGCACGAGATCGCTCAAGCTCTCGGGACCACCGCCGTTGTCCTTCTGACGCCGTTCGAGGACGCCGCCGCCGAAGGCTGACGACCCAGCCTCTTGGAGGCTGCCGATGTCCGACCCCACTGCCGCTGACTTCTTTAAGGCCGCCTTCGGCGAACGAGTGTTCGTCTGGCGACTGTCGTTGGGGATGAGCCGGACGGCGTTGGCTGAGAAAGCAGGCGTATCGGCGGATTACGTTTATCGGGTCGAACAGGGCTGGGCGAACCCCAGGATCACCACGGTGCGGACTATCGCGATGGCTTTGGATACGACGTCGGCTGAACTGCTCGATTTCGACGGTGAGGAGTTCGGAATCGCGGCTAAGGGGCTCTCGACGTCCTAAGCAGCCGTCGTGCAGGATCCGCGCACTAAGCTGCGGGGTGTGGATGACTGATCAACTGCTGCGAAATATCGAACGGCTGGCTGCCTACACGGCGGAGCATCCTGAGCTCAGAGTCGCCCATCACTTCCTATACGACCTACGCGTTCCGAAAGACGGCAAGCCCCAGTTCGTCGTCATGGGCGTCAATCCCGGCGAGACGCCTCATGATTGGGTGATCGCCCCTGAACCGACAGAGGAGACTAGCCGCTATGACTTCCACGACGAGGTGGGAGCGGGGCGAAGCGCCATTAGGTGGTCCAAGGCTGCCCAGTACTTTCTGAGCCATGCCGACTACGTGCTCGCCGAGATTTTTTTCTGGAGCTCCTATGACAGTCGCATCTTCCGGCAGCGGTTCGGTCCTGTGGCGAAATCACGCCACCTACCGATCTGCACCGACATGAACCGGGACCTGATAAACTTCTATCAGCCGAGCGCCGTTGTCCTCCCGGGGCTCACCTACACACGCCTCGTACAACAGCTTTACGGTCTAACGCATGAGGAGAGCATCAAGCTCAATGGTGTCCGGGTGGCAGAGCGCTACAGTGACGGCTCGCGGCCATGGATTTTCACCAAGCATTGGACAGCTGCCTTTGGATTTTCGCGGCAGCAGCGTGAAGTCGCGCGAAATTCGATCGCTGACGCGATGCGCTCGCCGAACTCAAGCCCTTTGAATTGCCCGGTCAGCGTCGGGCTGCATAAAAAATAACCTCAGCAGGTTGTGGCCGCCCGCCGCCGCGATCTCCAGCGCGCGCTTGGCGCTCTCCTGGCCCTTGACCTCGTTGAGGTCCGGCACGCGGTCGCCGGAGCGCATCGCGCCCGGCTCGGGCCGGCGAAGCACCTGGACGCCCTTGAAATGATTGACCAGCCCGATCAGCGAGCGCGGGGCCAGCACCGCCACTTCGCCGGCCCACGCCGCCTCCGGGCCGTTGGCTTCGGGGCAGATCAGGCCCAGCCCCATGGCGTCGGCGGCGACCGCGGCGGGCAGGGTTCCCCCGACCGGCGCGATCTGCCCGTCGAGGCCAAGCTCCCCGACGGCCGCCCAGCCCGCCAGCGCATCGGCGGGAACGACGCCCATCGAGGCCAGCAGAGCCAGGGCGATAGGCAGGTCGAAATGGCTGCCTTCCTTGGGCAGGTCGGCGGGCGCCAGGTTGGCGATGATCCGTTTCGGCGGCATGGCCAGGCCGATGCCGGCGAAGGCCCCGCGCACCCGCTCGCGGCTCTCGGCTACGGCCTTGTCGGCCAGTCCGACGATGACGAACGACGGCTCGGCGGCCGACAACTGCTGCACCTGCACGTCGACCCGCCGGGCGTCCACGCCCTCGAAGGCCACCGTGACGACGCTGGCCACCATCGGCCCCTCCCGTTATCCGCGAGAGAACGAACCATGAACTGACAACTTTGGCAAGAGCGACGCTATGCGCCGGCGGGTGCGGCGCGCTTCTTCTCGATCACGTCCCACATCAGCGCCGCCGCATCGACGCCGGTGAAGCGCTTCAGTTGCTGGGCGCCAGTGGGCGAGGTGACGTTGATCTCGGTCAGCCAGTCGCCGATGACGTCGATGCCGACGAAGATCAGGCCGCGCTCGCGCAGGGTCGGGCCGATGGCGGCGCAGATCTCGCGGTCGCGGGCGGTCAGTTCGACCGCCGCCGCGGTGCCGCCGACATGCAGGTTCGAGCGCACCGCGCCCTCGGCGGGAATGCGGTTGATCGCCCCGACCGGTTCGCCGTCGATCAGCAGGATGCGCTTGTCGCCCTTCGACACCGCCGGAATGAATTTCTGGATCACCAGCGGGTCGCGCGAACCGACCGCGTGGATCTCGATCAGGGCGTCCAGATTGGGGTCGTCGGCCTTGAGACGCACCACGCCCGAACCGCCGGCGCCGTGCAGCGGCTTGAGCACCACGTCGCCGTGTCGGCGGTGGAAATCCGTCAGGGCGACGGGATCGGAACTGATCAGGGTCGGCGGCTGCAGGCCGGGGAAGCGGGTGACCAGCAG
This sequence comes from Brevundimonas sp., assembly GCA_035654315.1. GTDB lineage: Bacteria > Pseudomonadota > Alphaproteobacteria > Caulobacterales > Caulobacteraceae > Brevundimonas. Next base: position 1,888 of record DASRXE010000252.1, on the reverse strand, counting down.
CTTCTCCGGCGCCGAACGCACCTCGGCCGGGTCATTCACCACCAGGGTCTTCGGATGCACCGTCTCGAGCAGATAGGTCGTCGTCACATAGGCCATGTCGAAAGGCGGGTCCTGGCGCATCAGGATGACATCGACGTCGGCCCCAAGGTCGAGCCGGACCTCGTCGCCGAAGCTGACGTGATCTCCGGCCATGGCCCGCAGCGTCACCGGCCGGGCCCGGCAGAACAGCCGCCCGTCCTCAAGCGCAAGGGTGCGGAAATCATAGACCCACACCGGATAGCCCCGGTTCTGCGCCTTCATGGCCTGCAGAAAGGTGGTGTCGGATTCGATGTCGACCGCCTCGATGGGGTCCATCTGGATCGCGACTTTCAGCATGCCCTGTCCTTCCAGCCGGTGGGAGCTTGGCTAATGGGCAGCGAGGGCGGTGAGCGCAACCCTAGTTCAACTGCAGGCGCACCCGGTCGACCGACATCCGGCGGTGCGCCTCGGTCGGATCATCGAGCGAGCGGGCCCGCGACAGCGCCTCCAGCGCCCCGGCCAGCGCGCCCTGTTTCTCGCGGGCGGCGGCGACGTCGAGCCACGGGCGGTGATCCTCCGGGTCGAGCAGCGCCCGGCGCAGGGCCGAGCGTTCGGCGCCTTCGAAGTCTTCGGCGCGAAGGGCGCGGCTGAACAGCACGTTCTGCAGGCGCAGCAGGGCCTGCCGGTCGCTGACCGGGGCCATCAGAACGTCGAGCCGGTCGGCGACGTGCGGGGTGAGCCCGGCCCGCAGGGCCCGTCGGGTCAGTTCGGACGGCAGCACCAGCCGGCCCTGGCTGAACGGGTCCAGCGCCACCGGCCCGTCGGGGGTCTCCACGCGCAGCAGGAAGTGGCCGGGGAAGTCGACGCCCTGCGCCTTCACCCCGGTTCGCCGGGCCGCATCGAGATAGAAGATCGCCAGCGTCGCCGACAGGCCGCGACGGCGCTCCGCCACATCGATCACGTCGGTGTTGCCGGGGTGGTCATAGTTGAGCAGATCGCCGTTCAGCCGCAGGTCCGAAGCCATGGTTTCGGCCAGGGCGTCGTCGTGGCTCTCGCCGGCGATGCGCTCGGCCAGCCGTTCGGCCGCGTTGCGGGCCAACGTCCGCACCGGTTCGGGATCGCGGAATGGATAGTCGTGGACGGCGCAGGCGATGGCCGCCTCCAGCAGCGGGAAGGCGTCGTCCCCGGCCTGACCGGCCTCGGTCAGCACGTTTTCGGCTTCGTCGCGCGTCACGCCCGCCCCCTCCCGAACGGCTCCACCCCGCGACGATGGCGTGGAAGCCGGCCCGGAGCCAGCGCCACCATGTCGATTCTGAGCAGATGTCCGGCCAAGCTGGGTCTTTGACGCAACACCGCGCGGCCCGCGGCCAGCAGCCGGTCATACTGTTTCGCCGACAGGGCTGCGAGCGCCAGATCCAGGGTCGCGCGGCGCTTGACCTCGACCACCGCCAGCGTCCGGCCGCGCCGGGCCAGTATGTCGATCTCGCCGGCCCGGGTTTTCAGCCGGAAGCCGAGCACCTGATAGCCCCGGCTCATCAGCAGGGCCGCGGCCAGCCATTCCGAGCGGTGGCCGACCCGATGTGACAGGGCTCCGAGCGACACCCGCCAGCCGCGCTTCGCCGTCACGACCCTCGGCGCCTTGAGGCGATCCGGGAGCCGGGAGCCGCTCATCGGCCCTGCAACTCCAGCGCCCGCCTGTAGAGCGGCTTGCGCGGCAGGTTGAGGGCCCTGGACACCTCCGCCGCGGCCTCGCCGGGCGGCAGCCGGGTCATCGCCTCGGCCAGGGCGGCGTCGGCGTCGGCGTCGCTGGCGGCCTCCTCTGGGCCGGGGCCGATCACGACCACGATCTCGCCTTTCGGCGATTGGCAGC
>DASRXE010000251.1:0-3086 GCA_035654315.1 Brevundimonas sp. | reverse complement strand
CCTGCCGCTGCTGGCCCCGATGTCCGAGGTCGCCGGCCGCATCGCCGTCTTCTCGGCCGCCGAGACCCTGCTCAAGCACAATGGCGGCATGGGCCTGCTGTTCTGCGGCGTTCCGGGCGTGGCCCCCGCCCGCGTGCTGGTGCTGGGCGGCGGCGTGGTCGGCTTCAACGCCGCCCGCATGGCCATGGGTCTGGGCGCCGAGGTGGTGGTGCTGGAACGCTCGATCCCCCGCATGGCCTATATCGACGAGGTCACCAACGGCCGTGTCGTCACCCGCTATTCCTCGATCGGCGCGATCGAGGAGGAACTGGTCAAAGCCGACGTCATCATCGGCGCCGTGCTGGTCCCCGGGGCCGAGGCCCCCAAGCTGATCAAGCGCGAACACCTCAAGCAGATGAAGCCCGGCTCGGTGCTGGTCGACGTCGCCATCGACTAGGGCGGCTGTTTCGAGACCAGCCACGCGACGACCCACGAGGACCCGACCTACGTCATCGACGGCGTCGTCCACTACTGCGTCGCCAACATGCCGGGCGCCGCCCCGCGCACCTCGTCCGAAGCCCTCAACAACGCCACCCTGCCCTTCGGCCTGGCCCTGGCGAACAATGGCCTGGACGCGCTCAAGAACAATCCGCACCTCGCGCGCGGCCTGAACGTGCTCAAGGGCGAGATCACCTACCCCGCCGTCGCCGAGGCCATGGACATGCCGTGGAGCGATCCGTTCGGCGTGTGGCCGAAAGGGTAAGAACAGGGATCAGGGATGAGGGATTAGGGGTGGTGCTGATCGCCACCCCTGACCTCAGCCCCGCCGGAAAAGAAGTCTCCGCTTCCTTCCCTCATCCCTCCCCGCCTGTAATTCGCCGCTCTCTTCCGGCATAAGCCGCCGATGAAGTTCCTCGACCAGGCCAAGATCTACATCCGGTCCGGCAACGGCGGCGCGGGCGCCGTCTCGTTCCGGCGCGAAAAGTTCATTCCCAACGGCGGCCCGGACGGGGGCGACGGCGGCAATGGCGGCAACGTCTGGATCACCGCGGTCGAGGGGCTGAACACCCTGATCGACTACCGCTACCAGCAGCATTTCAAGGCCCAGACCGGCGTCCACGGCATGGGCCGCCAGATGCACGGGGCCAAGGGCGAGGACGTCATCCTCAAGGTCCCGGTCGGCACCCAGGTCCTCGACGAGGACAAGGAGACGGTGCTGCTCGACATGGACGTCGCCGGCAAGACCGAACTGCTGCTCAAGGGCGGCAACGGCGGCTGGGGCAACGTCCGCTTCAAGGGCCCGTCCAACCAGGCGCCCGCCTACGCCAATCCCGGCCAGGAAGGCCAGGAGCGCTGGATCTGGCTGCGCCTGAAGCTGATCGCCGACGTCGGTCTCGCCGGCCTGCCCAACGCCGGCAAGTCGACCTTCCTCGCCGCCGCCTCGGCCGCCCGTCCCAAGATCGCCGACTATCCGTTCACGACGCTGGTTCCGAACCTCGGCGTGGTGGACCTGTCGGCCACCGAGCGCTTCGTGATCGCCGACATCCCCGGCCTGATCGAGGGCGCCCACGAGGGAGCCGGCATCGGCACCCGCTTCCTCGGCCACGTCGAGCGTTCCGGCTGCCTGATCCATCTGATCGACGGGACCCAGGACGAGGTCGGCAAGGCCTACCGCATCATCCGCCACGAACTCGAGGCCTACGGCGCCGGCCTCGCCGACAAGCCCGAGGTGCTGGCCCTCAACAAGATCGACGCCCTGACCCCCGAGGCGCGCGAGGACAAGGCCGCCGAGCTGGAAGCCGTCGCCGGCAAGCGCCCCATGCTCGTCTCCGGCGTCTCGGGCGAAGGCGTCACCGAACTGCTCCGCGCCGCCTGGACCGAGGTGCGCAAGGACCGCGGCGAGGTCGCCCCGGCCGAGACGGACGAGACCATCGTGGAGACGCCGGGAGGCTGGGCCCCATGACCCTGGCCGATCCCCCCCTGGCCGCGACCGCGATCGCCGCCGCGGACCGGATCGTGCTCAAGATCGGGTCCTCGCTGCTGGTCGACCGCAAGACCAACGCCGTCGACATGGTGCGGCTCAAGGGCCTCGCCGACGACATCGCCGCCTGGCTGAAAGAGGGCAAGCAGGTGATGGTGGTCTCGTCCGGGGCCGTGGCCCTGGGCCGCCGCCGGCTCGGCAGCCGCGCCCGCGGCGCCGGGCTCGAGCGCAAACAGGCCGCCGCCGCCGCCGGCCAGTCGATGCTGATGCACGCCTGGGAGTCGGTGTTCGACCCGCACGACGTGATCACCGCCCAGATCCTGCTGACCCGCGACGACACCGAGACCCGCCGCCGCTGGCTCAACGCCCGCGCCACCGTCGGGGCCCTGCTCGACATGGGCGCGGTGCCGATCCTCAACGAGAACGATACCGTCGTCACCGAACAGATCAAATACGGCGACAACGACCGCCTCGCCGCCCGCGTGGCCCAGATGATCGGCGCCGACCTGCTGATCCTGCTGTCCGACGTCGACGGCCTCTACACCGCCGATCCACGCGTCGACCCCGAGGCCGAGCATATCCCCTACATCGAGACCCTGACCCCGGAGATCGAGGCCATGGCCACCGGCGCCAACGCCGAGGCCGGGGTCGGCACCGGCGGCATGGCCACCAAGCTGATGGCCGCCCGCATCGCCGCCGAGGCCGGCTGCGCCACCCTGATCGCCGCCGGCCGGCCCAAGACCCGCACAGCGCCGACGCTGGAAGAAGGCCGGCGCTGCACCCTGATCGCCCCCGCCACCACCGTGAAGGCGGCCTACAAGCAGTGGATCGGGGGCTCCCTGGCCACCCGCGGGCAACTCGTGGTCGACAAGGGCTGCGCCCGGGCCCTGATCCGCGGCAAGTCCCTGCTGGCGGTCGGAATCGTGTCGGCGGACGGCGCCTTCGGCAAGGGCGACCCGGTCGAGATCCTCAATGAACAGGGCGTCGAGATCGCCCGCGGCCTGGTTCGCTACGACGACAACGACGTGTCGAAGATCATCGGCGTCCGCTCGGCCGGACTGAAGGCGGCGCTCGGCTACGCCGGCGGTCCCGTGGTGGTCCATGCCGACGATCTGGCCCTGCGCGA
>DASRXE010000250.1:0-2073 GCA_035654315.1 Brevundimonas sp. | reverse complement strand
TCCCCACTATCGCAAGCGGTTGGAGATGCTGCTCCAGCAGGTCCAGGCGCTCGGCGACGATCTGCGCGTCCGCACGAACCAGATGCCCGTCCTGCGCGTCATCGGCCAGCGCATCGGCACCTATGCGGTGAATCCGGAGGTCGGGGCGACGGGCGCGTCGGCCGCCGGCCCGGAGGCTGCCGCTCCGGCCGCACGTCCCGTGGTCCGCACCCCCGACTTCGACCGCCCGGTGATCATCGTCGCAGCCCCGCGCTCGGGCAGCACCGCCCTGTTCGAGACCCTCGCCGTCACCCCTCAGCTGACCAATCCCGGCGGCGAGGCCCACTGGCTGGTCGAGGGCTTCCAGATGTTCCGCCCGGGCGCGCCCGGCGTCGACTCCAACCGCCTGACCGCCGATCGCCTGACCCCCGAGATCGCCCTGGCCATGAAGTCGCGCCTCGCCCCCAAACTGGTCGACGCCGCCGGCGCGCCGGCCGGGGCTGACAGCGTCCGTCTGCTCGAAAAGACGCCCAAGAACGCCCTACGCATCCCCTTCTTCAACGCCCTGTTCCCCGACGCCCGCTTCGTCTTCCTGTGGCGCGAGCCTGAGGAGAACGTATCCAGCATCATCGACGCCTGGCGCGCCGGCGGCTGGGTCACCTATCCGAACCTGCCTGGCTGGGACGGCCCGTGGTCGATGCTGCTCCCGCCCGGCTGGCAGGCCCTGAAGGGCAAGTCTGTGCCCGAGGTCGCCGCCTTCCAGTGGGCCACGACCAACCAGACCATCATGGACGATCTCGAGCAGCTCCCGGCCGACCGCCGCCATGTGGTCCGCTACTCGGACTTTCTCGCCGACCCCGCCGCCGTCGTCCGCGGCGTCTGCGCCTTCGCGGACCTCGAGTTCGACGCGGCCATCAGCGAGCGCACCGGCGGCGAACTCCCCGTCTCGCGCCACACCCTGACCCCGCCCGAGGCCGGCAAGTGGAAGAAGAACGCCGCCGAGATCGAGCCCCTGATCCCCGGCCTCCAGCCCGTCCTGGACCGCCTCCGGGCGTTCCGCTAGCCCGCGGACGGTCGAGGTTCATCGCAAAGAACACCAAGGGTTCACAAAGAACACGACGGGAGCCCGCCCGACTTCAGCTTTTCGCGGGCCCTCGGCCCGCCTTCGGACAATTGACGAGGCCTGCGGCGCCCGCGGCCGCACCGGTCCCTTCGTGTCCTTCGCGCCGCCTTCGTGCTCTTGGTGATGAACCGACTCCGCCGGCCAACACACCGGCCGTCGGAGGCCTACTCCGCCACCGGCCGGGTCAGGTCGAACTCCACCCGCATGAACCGCCCGCCGGGCCGGCGCAGCTCATAGGCGAAGATCCGCCCCGGATGCACCTCCACCGCCCAGACATTGGTGGTCGACACCTGGGCGCCCCCGGCGATGAACTGGTCGATCGACTCCTGGTCCACCGGGAATTCCTGCCGCGCCGCCGTTCCCGCCGACGCCGTATCGCCGCCGTACATGTGATAGCCGTGGATCACGCCCTGCTCGTCCCGGTGGTCGTGCTTCAGCCGCAGCCCCGCGTCGGTGCGGGTGATGATCCAGCGCCGCGAGCGGTCCTCGCCCACCGCGAACGGAATGCCCACCTCGTCCGCCGCGCAGTCGCGCACCTGCATGACCAGCCGGTTGTTGCGGAAATCGGCGTCGGCCGGGTCGTCGCTCACCACCCGCCCCTCGAAGGTCTGCCCGCACAGGGCGTTCAGCCGGGCCAGGAAGGCGTCCTGCGGGTGGGCCGGAGCCGGCGCGGTGGCGCAGGCGGCGAGCGAAACGGCCGCGACGGCGGCGAGGGCGATCATTTTCATGGCCGCCACCGTGGCCTTTCGACGCCATCGGCTCAATGCGTCGTCTCGCCCGTTGACTTGAGCGCGCGCCTGAGTATGTTCCGCGCCTCTCATTTCAGCGGCTTCCGCCGTCCGCAAAGGTAATTGTCCGATGGCCAAGCCGGCTTCCATCAAGATCCGCCTGAACTCGACCGCCGACACCGGCTTCTTCTACGTCACCAAGAAGAACGCCCGCACCATGACCGAGAAGATGGTCGTCAAGAA
>DASRXE010000249.1:0-6273 GCA_035654315.1 Brevundimonas sp. | reverse complement strand
TGCCGCCCCGCGCCCGAACCTGCGCCGCCGTTGTCTCCAGTTCGGCCGCCATGTCGGTCCCGCCGGCCACCAACCGCACCCCGGCCCCGAACAACCGGTCCAGCAGCACATTGCCGTTGGCCACATAGTCGTGCGCCTTCGACCCCGTCCGCTCCTCGAGGATGACCTCGCAGGCCAGCCCATGCGCCGCCGCCGCCGCCGCCGTCTGGCGCACATGGTTCGACTGCACCGCCCCTTGGGTCACCAGGGTGTCGGCCTCCTGCTCGAAAGCCTCGCCGAGCAGGAATTCCAGCTTGCGCGTCTTGTTGCCGCCGCCGGCCAGCCCGGTGCAGTCGTCGCGCTTGATCCACAGATCGACGCCCAGTTCCTCGCTCAGCCGCGGCAACGGCTCCAGCGGCGTCGGCAGGTGCGCGAGGCGCACGCGGGGAAAACGGGCGAGATGCATAGGCTTGACTCCCGGGCCGGGCCGTCGGCCCCTGTCCGCCCTCTAGCCGAGCGAGCGCCCGATGCCGACTCTCCTTTTCGCCCTCCTCCTCTCGCTGCAGGCGGGTCCGGACATCCATACCGAGGCGGTGGGCCCGGGGGCGTGGCGCCTGACCGTCACCGTGGAGGGCGAAACTGATCCGTCGGCCGTGGCGCCGCGGCTTCAGCCCCGCGCCGCCGAGCTGTGCGGCCCCGCTGGTTATCATTTCGGGCGCTACACCTTCAGCGCGAACGAGGCTGTCGACGCCGGGGGCGCCGGAGAGCCGCCCTCTCTGACGCTCGTGCAGGACATCGCCTGTGGACCGCGCCCGCCCGAGCCGCCTCCACCACCGCCGGCTCCGATGCTCACCGAGGCAGAGGCCGCAGACCTCCAGCCGAAAGTGCAGACGCTCAGCGACCGCTATTTCGCGGCCGTCGACGAGGGCCGGCACGCCGACTCCATGGCGATGGCGGATGAGGCGATGACGGCCGGAGCCACGCTCGAGGAATGGTCCGCGCGGGAAGACGATCGGCGGACCGCCATCGGCGTTGCGGGAAAGCGGCGGATTGGCCGGTTCACCTGGTATTCCAATCCGGCCGGAGCTCCGTTCGGCCACTACGCCGCCGTCGACTACGTGGCGTCGCATGAACACCAGGACGAGTGCGGCTATCTGGTCTGGTACCGTCCGGCGGCGGGGGCGGAGTTCCGCCTGGTCCGGCAGGAGACGACCTTTCTTCCGCGCGACCTCGACGCCGATACGACAGCGGCTCTCCGGCGCCAGCACTGCATCATTCTCTAGCGCTCGCGTCTTCCAAGGGGGGCGGGGGGCGCACAGGAGAAAAGTTCTCGCCACCTCCGGAACCGATCTGGCCGACCGCTGTTTATCGATCGGACCAAGCGGCGATGCGCGCTCGACTAGTCCACCCGCGGCCCGGCCTCTGCCACGCCCCCCCGACGCAGGCCGGGCCGCACCTTCTCTTCCGGGATTAGGGAACAGGGATTAGGGATGAGGGATGAGGTTCCTCGGCCCCCGCGCGATCCTGCCCATCCCTCATCCCTAATCCCTCATCCCTCCCTTGCCGCCCCGCCTCCATGGCGTGATGCTGAGGCATGGCCGAATCGCCTGCCGCCCCCGCCCGCCTGCGCGACCGCTCCGCCACCGAGGCCCTCATCGTCGAGGCCGGCGAGCGCATCCTGCTGCGCGACGGCTTCCCCGGCCTCAACGTCCAGACCCTCGCCGCCGAGGCCGGCTGCGACCGCAAGCTCGTCTATCGCTATTTCGACGGCGCCGACGGCGTGGTGGAGCGCATCGCCGCCCGCGCCCACGCCTCGCTGGTCCGCTCGCTCGACGCCGTGCCGGCCTCCGGCGCCGAATCGCTGCGGACCTTCGCGCGCGAAAGCCTGTCCGCCTGGCTCGGCGCCCTGCGGGCCAGTCCCCTGACCCTGCGGCTGATGGCCTGGGCGCTGGTCGAATCCTCACCTCTTCTCAACCGCATCGAGGCCGAACGCTCGGCCGTGCTGCAGGCGTGGATGCGCGAGCGCCGACCCCGGCTGCGCACGCCGCCCGCTGGCGACGCCGTGGCCGTCAATGCCGTCCTGCTGGCCGCCGTCCAGCACCTCGCCCTGTCCGGCGGAACCCGTCCCGGCGTCGGCGGCGTGGCCCTGGACGACGCCGGCTGGGCCCGCATCGAGACCGCGCTCGACGCCCTGCTGATCGCCTTCCCGGAATAGGTCCCGTTCTCCCCCGGGTTGACCCGATGATAACGGTTTGGGGGCTTGCGGAGCCCGACGGCCCCTTCAGGCGTTGCCGTATCCATGATCATCAGCCTCGCCTTCGACCGCCGCCGCGAGATCGCCTACGCCCGGGACCTCGCCCGCGCCTTCGGCGGCGCCCTGCTGTTCAGCCTGCCGCTGCTGATGACCATGGAGATGTGGTGGCTGGGCTTCATCCTCGAGCCGGCGCGCCTGGCGGTCTTTCTGCTCGTCGCCCTGCCCCTGCTGCTTGGCCTCGCCTTCTACGCCGGCTTCAGCAAGCGTCATCGCGGCCTCGGCCATGCCGCGCTCGACACCCTCGTCGCCCTCGCCGTCGGCTTTCTGACCGCCGCCGCCGTCCTCGCCCTGTTCGGCGTGCTGGAGACCGACGCTCCGCCGCGCAAGATCGCCGGTCAGTTGGTCCTCCAGGCCGTGGCCGGGGCCATGGGCGCCCTGCTCGCCGGTCGCCAGCTCAGCGCCGGCAAGGACGAGACCGGCGACGAGGACCAGGCCACCTATCCGGGGGAGCTGTTCCTGATGGTCGCCGGCGCCCTGTTCCTGGCGCTCAACATGGCGCCGACCGAGGAGATGATCCTGATCGGCTACCGTATGAGCCCGCTCCACGTCGCCGCCCTCGTCGTCGTCTCGATCCTCCTCATGCACGCCATCGTCTACAAGGTCGGGTTCGCGGGGCAGGAAGAGCACGACCGCCCCCTGACCGCCTTCGTCCACTTCACCCTCGCCGGCTACGGCCTTGTGCTGCTGACCAGCCTCTACGTCCTGTGGGTGTTCGGCCGCACCGACGGCAACGGCTTGGCCGAGACGGTCGACGCCATGGTCGTGCTCAGCTTCCCCGGATCGCTGGGCGCCGCCGCCGCCCGGCTGCTCGTCTGATGGCGTCCGTGAAGAAGAAGCCGGGCCCGCCGCCCGCCCCGGCCAGGCTGGAATGGGCCATGGGCGGCATCGGCGGCCTGATGGTGCTGGCGGTGCTGGTCGTCGTCCTCTCCGAGGCGCTCGGCCCCGGCGCTCCCGCCGCGCCCGAGGCCCGCCTCGTCTCCGCCCGTCCCGCCGCCGCCGGCTGGGTGGCCGAGGTCGAGGTCTCCAACCCCGGCGACGCCACGGCCGCCGCCGTCGAGGTCGAGGGCCGCCTCGGCCCCGCTGCGGCCCGCGCCACCCTCGACTACCTCCCCGCCCACGGCCGCGGGACCGTCTTCCTGACCTTCCCCGCCGATCCGCGCGGCGGGGTCGAGCTCACCGTTCCGGGCTGGGCGGAGCCATGACCACGCCCCGGCGCGCCGCCGCCGAGCGGATCGTCGCCATCACCCGCTTCGCGTCGGCCAGCCGCTCCAGCTTCGGCAGGGCGTCGAACCGCGCCAGCCCGCCGTCGAGGTCCGTCTTGCCGCGCCGCCACACTTCGTCGACGCCGCCCAGGTGCACCATCCGCCCCACCTGCCGGAACTCGGCCGCCTGCTCCAGCCCGACCGCGTCCCACACCGCTCCGTTCGGCGCGAGGATCAGCACCCGCCGGTCGGTCACGGCGTAAACCGCGCGACCCCGCCGCCCTGTCCACCAGAGGTGAAAGGCGAAGATGAGGGCGAACGGCGCCGCGCACGCCGACATGAATAGCCACAGCCGCCCGTCATCCATGCGGTAGGGCTCCTCGATCATGATCGACCCGAAGCCCCAGGCGATGGCGACCAGCGGGACGGCGGCATGGGCCAACGGCCAGTCCGGCAGCCATCGCCGCCCCGGCCGCCCGGCCCACAGCACCGCCTCCCCGTCCATCGCCGCCTGCCGCGCCAGCCGCAGCGCCCCGGCGTCATAACGTTCGTCCAATTGCGCCTCCTCCTCGCCCCGGCGTCCTGCCGCCGACTCTCTCGTCAGGTTCAGTGGCTTGAACCGTCCCGCCGCCTGTCGCACCCCTTCGTTCCTGACAGGAGGGCCGCATGACCGACGCCAAGGCGACATTCACCCGGACCGTGCCGGTGCGGCTCGCCTGCCGTCGCTGCGGTTCGCGCTACGAATACGACCGGGTGATCAGCGTGACCCGGCGGCCCCAGCCGGGCGAGACCTTCGAGGCCGCCACCTCCGCCGCCCTGGCCGCGCTTGACCGCGAGCAGGCGGCCTCCGACCTCGTCGTCGTGCGCTGCCCCGAATGCGGCAAGTTCGCCCCCGGGTCGCTGAAGACCCGCCTGCTGATGCTCGGCTCCTTCCTGCTGGGCGCCGCCTTCTGCGCCATCGCCGCCGTGGGCCTGCTGATCCTCGCGGCCGAGACCGGCCAGTTCTTCTGGGTCCTCGCCCTGCTGGCCACGCTCGGCGTCCCCGCCTGCCTGCTGTTCGCCCTGTTCAGCCTGCTGTCGCCGACCACCCACAAGACCCGCCTCGTCCTCGGTTGAACCCCTCGCCCCTTCGGCCTAGGCTGAAGCCGTTCTCCGGGGGGTCGCGCCTGAGCGGCTGAGAGGTGGGTAAGCCCACGACCCGTCGAACCTGATCCGGGTCATGCCGGCGAAGGGATGAGTAACGCGCGGGTCCACGCCACAGGACCCACACGCCCGACGTCGGCGGACCTCCAACGAGAGGCCGCCATGAACATCGCCGTCACGCCCCCCAATGCATCCGAGGCTCAAGCAGCGAGTGACCGCGTCACGAGCGATAGCCTCCCTCTGAAAGACGCCCGCGAGCAGGTGATGCGCGAGACCGGCGCCATCCCCACCGGCCCCCGCGCCGGCTCCCGCAAGGTCTATGTCGCCGGCCAGCTCTACCCCGACATCCGCGTCCCCTTCCGCGAGGTCGCCGTCCACCCCAGCGCCAACGAGCCGCCGGTCACCATCTACGACTCCTCCGGCCCCTACACCGACCCCACGGTCAGCATCGACATCAAGAAGGGCCTGCCCAAGGTCAAATCCAGCTGGCAGCTCGACCGCGGCGACATCGCCCCCGTCGCCAATCCCCGCGACGTCAAACCCGAGGACAACGGCCACGCCAGCGGCAAGCACCTCGCCCCCCGCTTCGACACCAGCCATCACCGCGTCTTCAGGGGCGTCCCCGGCCGCCCCGTCACCCAGCTCGAATACGCCCGCGCCGGGATCATCACGCCGGAGATGGAATACGTCGCCATCCGCGAGAACCTGAGGCGGGAGCAGGGTGTGGGGGATGGGGTGTGGGGTGTGGAGGGTCAACGCCATGTCACCCTCGCCGACGGCTCCACGGTCGCCCTCTCCCACACCCCATCCCCCACACCCCACACCCTCCCCCGCGACGGCGAATCCTTCGGCGCCGCCATCCCCGACTACGTCACCCCCGAGTTCGTCCGCTCCGAGATCGCCCGCGGCCGCGCCATCATTCCCCACAACATCAACCACCCCGAGGTCGAGCCGATGATCATCGGCCGCAACTTCCTGGTGAAGATCAACGCCAACATCGGCAACTCCGCCGTCCTCAGCTCCGTCGACGACGAGGTCGACAAGCTGGTCTGGGCCACCCGCTGGGGGGCCGACAACGTCATGGACCTGTCGACCGGCCGCAACATCCACAACATCCGCGACTGGATCATCCGCAACTCCAGCGTCCCCATCGGCACCGTGCCGATCTACCAGGCGCTGGAGAAGGTCGGCGGCGTCGCCGAGGACCTGACCTGGGAGGTTTATCGCGACACCCTGATCGAACAGGCCGAGCAGGGCGTCGACTATTTCACCATCCACGCCGGCGTCCGCCTGCCCTTCGTCCCCCTCACCGCCAACCGCGTCACCGGCATCGTCAGCCGCGGCGGCTCGATCATGGCCAAGTGGTGCCTGTCCCACCACAAGGAGTCCTTCCTCTACGAGAATTTCGCCGAGATCTGCGAGATCATGCGCGCCTATGACGTGTCGTTCAGCCTCGGCGACGGCCTGCGCCCCGGCTCCATCGCCGACGCCAACGACGAGGCCCAGTTCGCCGAGCTGCGCACCCTCGGCGAGCTGACCAAAATCGCCTGGGACCACGGCTGCCAGGTCATGATCGAGGGCCCCGGCCACGTGCCGATGCACAAGATCAAGGCCAACATGGATGAGCAGCTCAAG
>DASRXE010000248.1:0-4277 GCA_035654315.1 Brevundimonas sp. | reverse complement strand
GCTCAGCACGCGGGCCAGCTTGCCGTCGACGACCTGGGTCTGGGGCAGGGCGGCGGTCGACGAGGCGTCAACGTGGTTCAGGTCCATCGACACCACCGGATCGGTCGTGGTGTGCAGCACGCCCTTCATCGGACCGTCGGCGGCGGCCTGAAGCGCGGCGTTGATCTCCTCGACGGTGACCTCGCGGCCGGCCACGACCTTCAGGTCAACCACCGAGACGTTCGGCGTCGGCACCCGGATCGACGAGCCGTCCAGCTTACCCTTCAGTTCCGGCAGCACCAGACCCAGCGCCTTGGCCGCGCCGGTCGAGGTCGGGATCATCGACAGGCCGGCGGCGCGGGCGCGGTACAGGTCTTTGTGCATCGTATCCAGCGTCGGCTGGTCGCCGGTGTAGGCGTGGATGGTGGTCATGTATCCGCGCTCGATGCCGAACAGGTCGTTCAGCACCTTGGCGACAGGGGCTAGGGCGTTGGTCGTGCAGGAACCGTTCGAGACGACGATGTCGTCGGCGGTCAGAGTCTCGTGGTTGACCTTGTAGACGATGGTCTTGTCGGCGCCGTCGGCCGGGGCCGAGACCAACACCCGCTTGGCGCCGGCCTTCAGGTGCGCGCTGGCCTTGTCCTTGGAGGTGAACAGGCCGGTGCACTCGAAGGCGATGTCGACGTTCAGATTCTTGTGCGGCAGCTCTTCCGGATTGCGGATGGCCGTGACCTTGATCTTGCCCGTGCCGACGTCGATCCAGTCCTCGCCCGAAGTCACCGTCCCGGGGAACCGGCCGTGGACGCTGTCGTACCGCAGCAGGTGGGCATTGGTCTCGACCGGGCCCAGGTCGTTGATCGCCACCACCTCGATGTCCTTGCGGCCGTGCTCAATGATCGAGCGCAGGACGAGACGGCCGATGCGGCCGAAACCGTTGATGGCGACGCGGACAGTCATGGGGCGGGCTCCTGAAGCTGAATGTGTGGTTGGCGCTTCAATGGAACCGGCGGCGCGGGGTTTCAACCCCGCGGCTGTAACAAGGCGTGATGAACTGTAACGCTTCGGCGCGAGCCGGCCTCAGCCGGCGGTCGAAAGCGTCGACGCCAGCGGCAGGTCCAGACGAGCGATCAGGCCGCCGCCGTCGCGCCGGATCAATTTCACCTCGCCGCCGTGCGCCCGCGCCGCCTGCCGGGCCACCGTGAGTCCGAGGCCCGCCCCGCCGGTTTCGCGACTGCGCGACCGTTCGCCGCGATAGAAGGGCTCGAACCTTGGGGAGCACGACGGTCGCTCCGACATGGACAAGGAGGGCGACGGCAAGATCAGCGAGGCCGAATTCACGAGCCCGCTGCGCGACGCCTTCACCGGCATGGACGCCGACCGGTCGGGTTTTATCGAGGACGGAGAGCGCGGCGGCGACGGCGACGTCCGGGTCTTCACCCACCGCATCGAAACCCGCGAGGACGATTGATCGGATCCGGCGCTTTCGTGATTTGAAGAACGGAGGTCGGTCGCCCTAACGTGATCCCGATGACCTTCCGCCGCCTCCTGCTCCGACTGGCCGGATCAGCCGCGATGAGCCTTGCGCTTGTCGCCGCCCCGGCGCTTGCGCGCGATCCCGCCGTCGTCGTCGCCCACGACGCGGAAGCGGTCTCGGTCGACGTCCCGGCGGGGCCCTCCCGCGACCGGGCTCGGATGAACCAGCGGGTCTTCGACCGGGTCTGGAGCGAGGTCCGCGGCCAGTATTATGATCCAGCCCTCCACGGCGTCGACTGGAACGGCGCCCGGCGCATCTACCGCCCCCGGGCGCTCGCCGCGCCCGACGACCGGACGCTGTACCGCGTACTCGGCGAGATGTTGGCGCTGCTGGACGACGATCATGCCGGCGCTTCCGCGCCGGCCGTGGCTCGCCGCCTCGACACGATCCACCAGCCGCGGGCCGCCATCGGCGTCACCCTGAGGCCCGACCCGGACAGGTCGGGCCATTATGTCGTGGAGCGGGTCCGCGAAGGCTCACCGGCCGAGGCGGCGGGCGTCGCGTCCGGCTGGCGGCTGGACACCACCGGCGCTAGCGCCTGGTCCCCGGAACTGGACGTCGTCGAGGGCCAGGCCGTGACCCTCGCCTTCTCCGACCTGCAGGGCGCGCCGCGGTCGCTGACGATCACGCCCGAGGTCATGCAGCCCCGGCCGTCCTTCACAGCCGACCTTTCCCGGCCGGGCGTGGCGGTGCTCCGGGTCAACGCCTTCGATGCCGGCCTCGGCGACTGGATGGGTCGGCAACTGGCGGACCTGCCGCCCGAGACCGACGTCGTCCTTGATCTGCGCGGCAATCCCGGCGGGCGGCTGCTTGAGGCCGACGCCGTGTTGAGTTGCTTCCTGCCGCGCGATCTGGCGTGGGCTACCCGGACGACCCGCTCGGGTCGCGCCATCGTGCTGAAGACCGCCGGCGGCTGCGGCGAGCTCGAAAGGCCCGCCGCCAACGAAGTCGCCGTGCTCGTTGACAGCGACAGCCGCAGCGCGGCTGAACTGACACCGGCGGCCCTTCAGGAGGCCGGGCGCGCCGTCGTGGTCGGCGAGCCCACTGCCGGAGCCGTGTTGATTTCACAGGATACCCGCCTGCCCGACGGCGGTCGCCTCAGCCTGAGCCGCTCCGACTTCGTCACCGCCGGCGGCGTCCGGCTGGAGAAGCGCGGCGTCACCCCCGACCTCGTCGCCTCAGCCCCGGACGTCGGGCGGGACGGCCCCGATCCCGTACTGGATCTCGCCATCGCCGCGCTCGCCCCGGTCAATCCGGCGCAGGGGCGGTCCCCGGACGGCGCGCCGCTCTAGACCATTTTTGCTTCCGGTCGAATCGACCTGAATCCAAAAAATGGTCCAGTTTCAATGTGGAGCGAAATCTGAGCGAGCCGGACTGCGTCCAGCTCAACCGATTTCGCTCTAGCCCGCGACGGGCCTGACCCTGGAGGCCGCCTCCCGCGCTCGCTCGCGCGCCTCATCGGTCGTCCCGCCCCGCGCCATCGCCACACCCATTCGCCGCCGCTCGAAGCTCTCCGGCTTGCCGAACAGGCGCAGGTCAGCGGTAGGGACCGCCAACGCCGCCGCCACGCCCTCGAAGGCGACCCCGCTGGCGTCCATGCCGCCGTAGATCACCGCGCTCGCCCCGACGTCGCGCTGGCTGACGTCGACCGGCAGGCCGAGGATGGCCCGGGCGTGCAGCGCGAACTCGCTCATCGTCTGGGTCGCAAGCGTCACCAGACCGGTGTCGTGCGGCCGCGGCGAGACTTCCGAGAACCAGACCTCGTCGCCCTTCACGAACAGTTCGACCCCGAACACGCCCAGGCCGCCCAGCGCATCCGTCACCTTGCCGGCGATGTCCTGGGCCGCCGCCAGCGCCGCCGGCGTCATCGCCTGCGGCTGCCAGCTCTCGACATAGTCGCCGCGTTCCTGCCGATGGCCGATGGGCGCGCAGAAGTCGGTCCGGACCTGTCCGTCGCGCATCGATCGCACGGTCAGCAGGGTGATCTCGAAATCGAAGTCGATCCGGCCCTCGACGATGACCGTCGCCGTCTCAACCCGACCGCCGGATTGGGCGTAGGCCCAGGCGTCGCCGGCCTCGCCGATGGTCTCGATCATCGACTGGCCCTTGCCCGAGGACGACATCACCGGCTTGACGAACACCGGCAGGCCGATCCGCTCCGCCGCCCCGGCCAGTTCCACCGCGCTGCTGACGAAGGCGTAGGGGCTGGTCGGCAGGCCCAATTCTTCGGCCGCCAGCCGGCGGATGCCCTCGCGGTTCATCGTCAGCTGCGTCGCCCGCGCTGTCGGGATCACCCGCGCCAGACCCGCCGCCTCGATCTCGACCAGCACCTCGGTGGCGATGGCCTCGATCTCGGGCACGATGATGTGCGGCGCCTCGGCCGCGATGACCCCGGCCAGCACCTGCGGATCGGTCATCGGGATCACGTGGCTGCGGTGCGCCACCTGCATGGCCGGTGCATTCGGATAGCGGTCGACGGCGATGACCTCGGCGCCCAGCCGCTGCAGCTCGATCGTAACCTCCTTGCCCAGTTCGCCGGCGCCCAGCAGCATGACGCGGGTGGCGTTGGCGGTCAGTGGGGTGCCGATTTTCATCCGGTCGTCCTCGGTCAGCCGGCGGGCGAGGGGAACAACCGCCGGAACGCGTCCAGGGCCGCGCCGTGATAGATGGTGGCGTGGCTCTCGTCCGGCCGCGGCGTGTACGACCAGTCCAGCGCCGGTATGGCGTGGTCGCTTAGATTGGCGACCAGCACGTCCATCGCCGC
>DASRXE010000247.1:0-6289 GCA_035654315.1 Brevundimonas sp. | reverse complement strand
TACGCCCAGCGCCCGCGCCGCGATGCGCACCAGCTCGCGCTGGGCGTCGGCCTCGTCCGGCGTCGGCAGGTTTACGATACGCGCGGGCAGGGCCCGTTCGGTCAGGTCGTAGACCCGCTCGAACCCCCGCCGCGTCTTCGTCGTGATCAGCCCGGCCCAGAACAGCCACTCCAGCGCCCGCTTGCCGTCCGACCACGACCACCAGCCCGGCGCCCCGCGCGGCGCGTCATTGAAGTCGGCGCCCGTCACCGGCCCGCGCCGCTCGATTTCCTTCAGCACCTCGTCGATATAGGCGCGCCGCTCGCGACCGAAGCGCGAGAGGCCGATCCACATCTCCCCCGCCTCGGCCCGCGCCATGCGCCAGCGTAGCAGCGGCTGCGTCTCCAGCGGCAGCAGCGAGGCCTCATGTCCCCAGTATTCGAACAGGCCGCGCCGCGCCCCCCACGCCTCCGCCTCCAGCGCCTCGCGCGGATAGTCCCCCAGCCGCGAGAAGGCCGGCAGATAGTGGGTCCGCGTCACCACATTGACGCTGTCGATCTGCACCACGCCGAGTTTGCGTACGATGTCGCGAACGTGTTTCCGGCCCGGCGCCGCGGGCCGGGAACGGCCGAAGCTCTGCGCGGCCAGCGCGATGCGGCGGGCGGTCTTGGGGGAGAGATTCTCGATCACAATCCATCATGCACGAACCCTCTCCCGATGGGAGAGGGGCGTCGCAACCATGTCCGATCTCCGCTCGACAAGGTTCAGCGCTTGTCATCCCCGACGAAGCGAAGCGGAGATCGGGGACGGCGAACGCCACAACGACAGTCTCCCGGAAGCTGCGGCAGCAGCTATCCGGGAGACAGCCCAGGCGTCGTGCGATGGCTACCCTGCTCCCGGATAATCGCGCTGCGATTTCCGGGAACGCCACTGTGGCGCTGCCGTCCCGGATCGCCGCTTTTGCGGCGTCCGGGATGACAAGGAGCGGTGGGCCTACGGCCGCGCCTGCGTCTCCATCCCCCCCGCCGCCCGGACCAGCTGCACGAAGTCCGCCCGCTCGCCGTACGGGTCGTCGCCCCGTGCCCCCTGCGCCTGCTCCAGGATGTCGTCCCAGCCGTAGTCGTCGCCCATCCACGGATCGTTGCGCAGCTTCTGGCCGAAGGCGGAGACGGCCAGCGCCCAGCGGGTGCTCTCCGGCGGCTGCGCACTGACCCGTCCGGCGCCGCTGTTCGACACCACCCGCTGCATCAGCCGCGACTGGTCTTCGCCCGGCAGCTTGTAGCGGACCTGCACGAAGCCGACCTCGCCCGTCGGATCGCCGCCCCCGACGCCGACCTGATTGCGGTCGTAGCGCCGCTCCGGAATCTGGCTCGGCCCGCCCACCGGGGTGATCTCATACAGCGCCGTCACCGAGGCGCCGGACCCGACCTCGCCCGCATCGACGCGGTCGTTGTTGAAATCCGCTTCGTTCAGCAGGCGGGTCTCATAGCCGATCAGCCGGTACTCCGAGACGCGGGCCGGGTTGAACTCGACCTGGATCTTGACGTCGTCGGCGATGGGGAAGGCTCCGCGGTCGAAGGCCGGGCCGAACAGCCGCCGCGCCTCTTCCAGGTTGTTGACATAGGCCGCCGTGCCGTTGCCGGCCTGGGCGATCGCCTGCATCCGCGCGTCCTGGTAGTTGCCGCGGCCATAGCCGTACACCGACAGATAGATGCCCGTCTCACGCTTGGCGGCGACATAGTCCTCCAGCCGCTGGTCATTGGTGACGCCGACGTTGAAGTCCCCGTCGGTGAACATCAGGATGCGGTTGACCTTGTCGTCCCCGAAGGCGGCCTCGGCCTGGCTGTAGGCGTTGACCATGCCCTGCGCTCCGGCCGTCGAGCCGCCCGCGTTCAGCGCCTCCACCGCGCAGCGCAGCTTCAGCTTCTGGTCGCCCGGCGTCGGTCCCACGGCGGTGCCGACATCCGAGGCGTAGTAGGTCACCGCCACCCGGTCCTGCGGCCGCAACCGGTCGATGATCAGGTTCATCGACGTCTTGGCCAAATCCAGCTTGTCGGGCGAATGCATCGAGCCCGAGACATCGACCATGAAGGTCAGGTTCAACGGCTTGCGCTGGCTCTCCGGCAGTTCATAGCCCTGCAGGGCCACATGGACGATCTGGCGGCCTTCCGACCACGGCGACGCCGCCAGGGCGGTGGTGATGGCGAACGGCTCCGAGGCCGACTCCGGCCGCTCGTAGCCGTAGTCGAAATAATTGATCATCTCCTCGACCCGCACCGCATCTGGCGGCGGCAGACGGCCCTCCTCGATGAAGCGGCGCACGTTCGAATAGCTGGCCGTGTCGACGTCGATAGAGAAGGTCGAGACCGGCTCGTCCGCCACCCGCTTGACGGGGTTGGGGGTAGCGTCGGGATAGCGTTCGGTGTCGGAGGGCACGGATGGCGGCGCGATCCGGCCGCCGCTGACCACGACCCCGGCCGACGGGCTTGGGGAAACCATCATCGCCACGCGGTCTTCCTTGGCGGTTGGCGCAATCGGAAGGGGCGGAGGGGGCGGCGGGGGAGGGGCTGGCGGAGGCGGCGGGGGCGGCGGCGGCATGGCAAGCGCACCGCTCGGCGCGATGCGGCTGCGGGAGACGTCACGCCTCACCGGCCTCAATTCGATGCCGACGGCCCGGCAATTGTCCGGCGACACGACGCCGTCCCGGGCCAGGCCCGCGTCGCCGGGATCGGCCAGCGCGGGAGAGGGCGTCGGCGTGGCGATCGTGGCCGCGAGCACCGCGGCCAGACTAACTCTCAAAGGTTGGGTCGTCACAAGCGTCGCTCCCTGTCGTTGCCAGTTCGGCACGCCATCCTCGGTGCAAACCGCAAGCGGGTCTTCTGACGAACCCTGACATGGGAAGCTTCGGCGGACTGGCGCTTGCCCCTGCGCGACCCCACAATGAACCGCAAAGCTGGCTGGATAGTGACATGGCGGAACCGACGGGCGGACTTGAACTGGGCCATGTGGCCGCCCTGCTGGCTGCGGGGGTGATCGCCGTGCCGGTGTTCCGCCGGCTCGGTCTCGGCTCCGTGCTCGGCTATCTTGCGGCGGGGCTGATCATCGGGCCCTTCGGCATCCGCCTGTTCACGGAGCCCGAAGTCATCCTGCACGTCGCCGAGTTCGGCGTGGTCATCTTCCTGTTCATCATCGGCCTTGAAATGCGCCCGTCCCGGCTGTGGAAGCTGAGGCGTGAAATCTTCGGGCTTGGCGCGGCCCAGGTCGCCGCCGCCGGCCTGCTGCTGACCCTGACGGGCATGGCCGCGGGCCTGTCGGTTCCGGTCGCCTTCATCGGCGCCATGGGTTTCGTTCTCAGCTCCACGGCGGTGATCATGCAGACCCTGGACGAGCGCGGCGAACTGGGCACGACCCGGGGGCAGCGCGGCGTCTCCATCCTGCTGCTCGAGGACATCGCCATCGTGCCGCTGCTGGCCGCGGTGGCGGTGATGGCGGGGGCCATGGGTCTGGGCGGCGAAACGGCGCCGCCGCTGTGGCGCACGGTCGGCCTGGCCGTGGGGGCCTTCGCCGTCGTCTTCCTCGCCGGTCGCTACCTGATGAACCCGGTGTTCCGCCTTCTCGCCCGCTACGGCGGCCGTGAGGTGATGACCGCCGCCGCCCTGCTGGTCGTCGCCGGCGCGGCCTGGCTGATGGACATGGGCGGTCTGTCGATGGCCATGGGCGCCTTCCTCGCCGGCGTCCTGCTGTCCGAGTCGGTCTTCCGCCACCAGCTGGAGGCGGATGTCGAACCCTTCCGGGCCATCCTGCTGGGCCTGTTTTTCCTCAGCGTCGGCATGTCGCTCGACGTCGGCGTGGTGCTGGACCGGTGGCAGGTCATCCTCGGCGGCGTCATCGCCTTCATGGCCGTGAAGGCGGTGGCCATCTACGCCGTCGCCCGCCTGTTCGGCCACGGCGAACGCGAGGCGGTCGAGCGCGCCGCCCTCTTCGCCCAAGGCGGCGAATTCGCCTTCGTCCTCTACGCCGCCGCCCTCTCCGTCGGCATCTTCGACGCGCGGGTCTCGGCCTCGATGACAGCCATCGTCATCCTGTCCATGGCGTTGACGCCGCTGACCACGATGGCGGTCGGCCGCTTCATGCCGGCCTCGACGCTGAATCCCGACGACGCCGACGGCGTGGACCGGGCCCGGAACCTGCGCGAACGGGTGTTGATCATCGGCTTTGGCCGGTTCGCCCAGGTCGTGTCCCAGCCCCTGCTGGCCCGCGACGTCGACGTCTCCATCATCGACACGGACGTCGAGATGATCCAGGCCGCCGGTAATTTCGGCTTCAAGGTCTTCTACGGCGACGGCGCCCGCCTCGACGTGCTGCGCGCCTCCGGCGCCGGGACGGCCGAGACCATCCTCGTCTGCGTCGACAAATCGGAAACCGCCGACCGCATCGTCGAGCTGGTCAAGGCCGAGTTCCCCCTGACCAAACTGTTCGTCCGCGCCTACGACCGTGGTCACGCCATCCGCCTCGTCCAGGCCGGGGTCGAGTATCAGCTGCGTGAACTGTTCGAGAGCGCCCTCGTGTTCGGAGAGCAGGTGCTGATCGATCTCGGCTTCTCGGCGGACGAGGCGCGCGAAACGATCGAGGACGTGCGTCGCCGCGACGAGGAGCGTCTGTCGCTCCAGTTGGTCGAGGGCATCCAGGCGGGCCGCTCGCTCATGCGCGGCAACATCGCCACCACCCGGCCGGAGCCCTACGTCAAACCCCGTCGCGAGGGCACGCCCCTCAACGAAGAGGCGGCCGAGGCGCTGGAGGAGGAAGAAAACCAAAAGGCCGGCGCCTGATCGGCGCCGGCCTTCGGTCCGTCTACAGGCGGGACGGTTACATCGCCGCCTTGATTTCCTCGGCCCGGCGCAGGTGGGCCTCGATCTTCGGAACCACCGAGCGGGCGTGCGCCGCCAGCGGCGAATCCTCGTTCGAGAAGCCGCGGTGCAGGGTCAGCGCTTCGTTGTGGGCCGCGATCTGCTGGTCCAGCCAGGTGGCGTCGAAATTCTCCGCCGAGGCCGAGCGCAGGTTGTCGATCAGTCCCTGACGCCGCTCGTCCAGTTCGGTCGGCGGCGCGGTGTCCGGCGCGGCCTGGGGCAGCATGGCCTTCATGGCGTTCGAGGCGGCGGTGTGATCGGTCTTGATCATGTTCGCCAGTTCCTTGACCTGGGCGTTCTGCGACCGCTCCAGGGCGATGTCGGCGGCCTGGATCTCGTACATGTCGCCCATGGCGGCGTTCGGCACATAGGCCGACACCATGTTCGAGCCCATGGTCGCGGCCGAGGTCTGGCCGACGGGGCCGGCGGCCATGTCCTGGGCCTTGTCGACGGCCTCGGGGCTCCGTTCCTGGTTGCAGGCGGCGAGCAGGGCGACGCAGGCGACGCCGGCGAGAATTGGTCTGATCATGGAATTTCCTCCTTGGAGTCTCCAAAAACCGGGCCGAATGCCAAAGGTTCCAACGGTCGCGTCCCGGGTGAGTTCGGTGTATGGAGCCCGCCCGATGGACCGCCGCCTCTCGATCGCCCCGATGATGGACTGGACCGACCGGCACTGCCGGGCGTTCCATCGCGCCCTCACGTCCCGGGCCCTGCTCTACACCGAGATGGTCACCGCCCCGGCGGTGATCCACGGCGACCGCGAGCGGTTGCTGGGCTTCGATGCGGTCGAGCACCCGGTCGCGCTTCAGCTCGGCGGCTCCGACCCGGAGCAACTGGCCGAGGCCGCCCGTATCGGCGCCGCGTTTGGATATGACGAGATCAACCTCAACGTCGGCTGTCCCTCCGACCGGGTCCAATCCGGCCGCTTCGGCGCCTGCCTGATGCGCGAGCCGGCGCTGGTCGCCGACTGCATGGCTGCGATCAAGGACGCGGTTTCCATCCCGGCCACCATCAAATGCCGCATCGGCGTCGACGATCAGGACCCCGCGGTCTCGCTGTTCGAAACCGTCGACGCCTGCGCCGCCGCCGGCATCCAGGTCTTCATTGTCCACGCCCGCAAGGCCTGGCTGCAGGGGCTGTCGCCCAAGGAGAATCGCGACGTCCCGCCGCTGGACTACGCCCTGGTGCGCCGGCTCAAGCGCGAGCGGCCCCACCTGTCGGTCACCATCAACGGCGGCGTCGCCTCGCTGGGCGAGGCGGAGGCGCACCTCGACGATTCCGAGGGCGTCAGGCTGGACGGCGTCATGCTCGGCCGGGCGGCCTACCACGAGCCCGCCATCCTCGGCGAGGCCGACCGCAGGCTGTTTAGCGCCGCCACGCCCGACGTCGATGCGTTCGCCGCC
>DASRXE010000246.1:0-5494 GCA_035654315.1 Brevundimonas sp. | reverse complement strand
TGACTCCACTCACCACCCTGGTCGTCGGCCGCTTCATGCCGGCCGACACCCTCGACCCCGACGCCGCCGACGGGGTCGACCGGGCGCAGGACCTTCGCGAGCGCGTGCTGATCATCGGTTTCGGCCGTTTCGCCCAGGTCGTCTCGCAGCCGCTGCTGGCCCGGGACATCGACGTCTCGATCATCGACTACGATGTTGAGATGATCCAGGCGGCCGGCGACTTCGGCTTCAAGGTCTACTATGGCGACGGCTCGCGCCTCGACGTGCTGCGCGCCTCGGGCGCGGACAAGGCCGAGACCATCCTCGTCTGCGTCGACAGGCCCGAGGTGGCCGACCGCATCGTCGAACTGGTCAAGGCCGAGTTCCCGCTGACCAAATTATTCGTCCGCGCCTTCGATCGCGGCCATTCGATCCGCCTGATCCAGGCTGGGGTCGAGTACCAGATCCGTGAGACCTTCGAGAGCGCCCTGGCCTTCAGCCGCGCGGTCCTGCTCGACCTCGGCATTCCCGACGAGCAGGTGCGCGAAACCCTCGCCGACGTCCGGCGGCGCGACGAGGAACGTCTGACGCTCCAGCTGGCCGGCGGCGACATCACGGCCGGACGGCACCTGATGCGCGGCAATATCGCCACCACCCGTCCAGAGCCCTACGTCAGGCCGCGCCGCGAGGGCCGCCCCCTCAACGAGGAGGCGGCCGAGGCGCTGGCGGAGGAAGACGATCGCGAAAGGGCCGGCGCCTGAGGACACCGGCCCTGGGTCGCTTCCGCTTCGAAGAACCTACATGCCTTCGACGAGCTGCCGGGCTTGCTCCAGGTGAGCCTGGATCTTCGGCAGCACGTTGCGGGCGTGGGCCGCCAGCGGCGAATCCTGGTCCTGGAATCCGCTGTGCAGGGTCACGGCCTCCTGGTGCGCGGCCACCTGCTGGTCGAGGTAGGTGCGGTCGAAATTCTCGGCCGAGGCGGAGCGCAGGTTGTCGATCATGCCCTGGCGGCGCTCGTCGAGGGCGGTCGGGACCTCGGCGTCCGGCGCGGCCTGCGGCAGCATGCCCTTCATGGCGTTCGAGGCGGCCGTGTGATCGGTCTTGATCATCTGCGCCAGCTCCTTGACCTGGGCGTTCTGCGAGCGCTCCAGGGCGATATCGGCGGCCATGATCTCGTACATGTCGCCCATGGCGGCGTTGGAGATGTAGCCGGCCTGGGTGTTGGCCCCCAGGGTGGCGGCCGACATCTGACCCACCGGCGCGGCAGCCATGTCCTGGGCCTTGTCGACGACCTCGGGGCTGCGTTCCTGCTGGCAGGCGGCGAGAAGGGCGGCGCAGGCGGCGCCGACGAGAAGCGGTCTGATCATGGTTTCCTCCGTGGGATGACCACGGAAACTCGGGTGGAACGGCAAGGGTTCCCGGATTGGCGCGGCGCCGCCGTTTCGGTGTATGCAGCCCGCCCGATGGACCGCCGCCTCTCGATCGCCCCGATGATGGACTGGACCGACCGGCACTGCCGGGCGTTCCACCGCGCCCTCACGTCCCGGGCCCTGCTCTACACCGAGATGGTCACCGCCCCGGCCGTGATCCACGGTGATCGCGAGCGTCTGCTGGGCTTCGACGCGGTCGAGCATCCTGTGGCGTTGCAACTGGGCGGCTCCGATCCGGACCAGCTGGCCGAAGCCGCCCGCATCGGCGCCGCCTTCGGCTATGACGAGATCAACCTTAACGTCGGCTGCCCCTCGGACCGGGTCCAGTCGGGCCGTTTCGGCGCCTGCCTGATGCGCGAGCCGGCGCTGGTCGCCGACTGCATGGCCGCGATCAAGGCAGCGGTCTCCATCCCCGCCACCGTCAAATGCCGCATCGGCGTCGACGATCAGGACCCCGCGGTCTCGCTGTTCGAAACCGTCGACGCCTGCGCCGCCGTCGGCATCCAGGTCTTCATTGTCCATGCCCGCAAGGCCTGGCTCCAGGGGCTGTCGCCCAAGGAGAATCGCGACGTCCCGCCGCTGGACTACGCCCTGGTGCGCCGGCTCAAGCGCGAGCGGCCCCACCTGTCGGTCACCATCAACGGCGGCGTCGCCTCGCTGGACGAGGCGGAGGCGCACCTCGACGACTCCGACGGCGTCAGGCTGGACGGCGTCATGCTCGGCCGGGCGGCCTACCACGAGCCCGCCATCCTCGGCGAGGCCGACCGCAGGCTGTTTAGCGCCGCCACGCCCGACGTCGATGCGTTCGCCGCCATCGACCGCTACCGCCCCTATATGGCGGCGCGGCTGTCCGAGGGCGTGCATCTACCGGCCATGACCCGGCACATGCTGGGGCTGATGCACGGCCGCCCCGGGGCCCGGACCTTCCGCCGCATCCTGACCGTCGAGTCGGTGAAGCCCGGCGCGGATCTGGACGTCGTCGATCGCGCCGTCGACGCCGTGCGCCACGCCGAGGCCCGAATGGAGCCGCGCACCGAGGCGGCCTGACCGGGCACGGCGCCGGTTTCGTGATGCAACGGAACCACACCGGCGCCGGTTGTCGCGGCGTTTACCCTCTCTGCGCGGAACGGAGCGGCGCCGCTCCGCATTGGCGTGGACAGGAGTCCTTCATGCCCAAGAGTCCGCCCGCCAAGCCCGACCTGCGCCTCGTCCCCGGCGACGCCGAGATCTATGATCTGATGCGGACGCCCGAGACCACGTCCGAACGCGTCAAACGACTCCAGCTCGAGGCCCGCGCCCTCGCCGTGGAGCAGGTCGAGGCGCTGGAGAAGGTGCTGCTGGAAGCCGCGAGGCTGGCCAGGGAGATCGCCGACGGCGGCGACGCCTATCCGGTCGGCGCCCGGGAACTGGCCAGTCGGCTGCACGCCGATCTGCCGGCCAAGGCCGAGACCCTCAAGGCCATCGTCGGCCGCTCGCTTTAGGCCGGCCTCGCTTCGCGCCCGTCGCGGATGCGCCGCGCCAGCCGGAAGACGATCACCGCCAGCGCGATCAGGGCCAGCGGAACCACGATCGGCGCCAGGAAGGCGAGGATCACGGTGAAGAACGCCAGCACGTCCTCGATCAGCGACACCACCGGATTGCCCAGCCCGCCGGTGGTCGCCGTCGAGCCGACCCTTACCCCGGTCTGCGCCGCGTTGAAGGCCAGAGCCGCCGGCGCGCCGACAATGATCCCGGCCACCGCCGCCACGGCGGGATCGACCGCCCAGAACACGCTGCCGGCCGCGATCGCGCCCGCCACCGGCCGGGTGACGTAGCCGACCGCGTTCAGTCCATGATCGACGGCCGGGACCTTGTCGCCGAGGAATTCCGCCGTGGTCGCGACGCCGAGCGCTGCAATGGCCGGCCACGAAACCAGCCAGTCCATCTGGTTGTTCAATTGCACGCCGAACATCTCGAACCGCGCCGCCAGCGCCAGCATGAGCAGCGGCAGGAAGGTCCTGAGCCCCGTCGCCGAGGCGAGGCCCAGCCCCAGCAGGGCGGGCAGAACCCAGACCTGCATCGGCCCCGCCGCCGCCCCCAGCGCCTCCAGATCGACCTCGGGCATCGTCGTCTCCTCCAACCGCGCCGCCATAATGCGCGGGAACACCCGGCCGCTCCATCGACTTTCCTGTCATCCCCGGAACAGGAGCCCCTCATGGACGATCGCTTTGAACCCCGCGCCGAAAAGATCGCCGATCAGGAGCGGAAGATTCAGGCCGGGATTGACGCGAAGGCCGACGAGGGCGGCGGCTCGAAAGGCGAGGGCGCGGTTCAGGCCGGCGCGCGCCGTTATCCCGAGCCGCCTTTCCCCGAACAGCATCAGCGCAAGCCCGGCGAGGAAGCCGCGCTGGATCCGGCCCCGATGTACGACGCCCCGTTCTGGAAGGGGTCGGGCAAGCTGGACGGCATGGCGGCGATCATCACCGGCGGCGACTCCGGCATCGGGCGCGCCGTCGCCGTGCTGTTCGCCCGCGAGGGCTGCGACGTCGCCATCTGCCACCTCGACGAAGATGGCGACGCCAACGACACCAAGGCCGCCGTCGAGGCCGAGGGCCGCAGGGCCATCGTTCTCAAGGGGGATGCGGCCGATCCGGCCTTCTGCGAAGCGTCGGTGAAGGCCACGCTGGACGCCTTCGGCCGGCTGGACGTGGTCGTGCCCAACGCCGCCTTCCAGGAGCACGTCACGGCGCTGGAGGACCTGACCCTCGAGCATTTCGACCGCACCCTGAAGACCAATCTCTACGGCTATTTCAACCTGGTGAAGGCGGCGGTCCCGCACCTGAAGCCGGGCGCGTCCATCGTCATGACCGGCTCGGTCACCGGCATCAAGGGCAGCGAAAAGCTGCTCGACTATTCGATGACCAAGGGCGGCATCCACGCCTTCGGCCGTTCGCTGGGCACGCACCTCGCTCCCAAGGGAATCCGCGTCAACGTGGTCGCGCCGGGGCCGGTGTGGACGCCCCTCAACCCCGCCGATCAGCCGGCGGAGAAGGTCGCCCAATTCGGCTCGAAGACGGTGATGAAGCGACCGGCGCAGCCTGAGGAAATCGCCCCGGCCTTCGTCTTCCTCGCCTCGCCGCAGTGCTCCAGCTACATCACCGGTGAAGTCCTGCCGATCATCGGCGGCTACGGCGGGGGGTAGACCTCGACGGGGCTGGGCGTCAGTCCGCCACCACGTCGTCATACTCCGCATGTCGTTTCAGCCAGACCACCGCATAGCTGCATCGGGGGGCCAGCTTCAGCCTTTCCGCCCGGGCGTGCTCGGCCAACGACCGCATGAAGGTCCCGGCCGCCCCCGTCCCCCGTAACGCCGGCTCCGCCTCGACGTGGAGGATCACGCGCGTGTCCCCCTGAACCGCATAGTCCGCATGTACGATGCGGGTCTCGCCGTCGGCGTCGGCGAATCCCTGCTCGAACCGCTGACGGCTCAGGACGTCGCGGAAATCGGTCATCGGTCGGGCTCCATCCTGATGTCGGCAATCGGACATAGGGCCAACTCCGGATGAGGCGTCGCGTTCCTCCCCGATCCGCCGTCGTCAGCTTTCGTCGGCCCTTGTGGTGGCGGCGCCTCAGGGCGCGCGGTCGCCCAGCAGGTTGATCAGGCCGAAGATGCTCTTCACCGTGAACCAGATGTGCAGGATCAGCAGCGCCAGGGCGCACAGGGCGGCGGTGAAGACGCCGACCACCACCACCATCAGTGGAATGCTGATCGCGATCCCGACCCACAGGGCGATGGTCCACCAGAAGATCGACCAGAACAGACGAATTTGCTCGTCGATATGCACCCTCGCCAAACCCGTCGACGACGACCGCCCGGCGTAGGCGACGATCAGGCCCACGATGACCAGCACGTTGGCGCTGGGGATCGACAGGATGTAGAGCGCCCAGGCGATCACGGCCCCGACCTTGCCCTCTTCCGGATGGCCGGAGCGGAACTGCGGTTCGCGGTCGGAAGGGGTAGTCATGGCGAGGCTCCTTCAGATCCACCAGCCGCGGGGATCAGCGATCGGCCGTCCCGCCTTCAGCGCCCAGACTCCCGCGGCGCC
>DASRXE010000245.1:0-13384 GCA_035654315.1 Brevundimonas sp. | reverse complement strand
CGCCGCGCAATCCGAATCCCGATGATGCGGATCACGCCTTGCAACCATCAGCCAGAGGCGCCCCTCTCAGTCGAACGCTTCCCAGACATAGGTGGCGGCGGCCTGCGGGGGCAGTTCGGCGACGGCGGCGCGACCGCCCTCGTGAATTTCGAACGCGACCGGAGCGGCGCCTTCGTTGAGGACGATCAGCACCCGCCGGCCGTCGGGATTGACGAAGGCGACCGCCGGCAGCCCCTCCGGCTCGGCCGTAGCGACACGCCGCGCGCCGGGGCGGACGAAACGGCTGGCGTGGCCGAAGGCGTAGTATTCCTGGTTCCGCTCGACCACGCCGGTCCGGCTGTCGATCTTCACCACGCCCCGGCAGTCGCCGCAGCCGCCGGCGTGAGGACCGTAGTTCTGGTCCAGCGCCAGATTCCACATCAGCACGCCGCGCGCCCAATGCTCGGTCGAGCCGATGATCAGATTCTTCATCGTCCAGGTGAAGCTGTCCGCGAAACCCGGGGTCCACTCGCCGCCGGAACACTCGGTGAAGAAGACGTCCTTGTCCGGCCAGACGTCGTGGACCTGGCTCTGGGCAGAGACGTCGCCGCCGTAACAATGCCAGGCGACGCCGTCGATGAACGGCCGCGCGCGCTCGTCGGCGAGGACCGCGAGAGGCTGTTGCGGCAGATCCCAGTTATGATCCCAGTCGAGGATCCTGGTCGCGATGCCGGCGTTGCGGAGCAGCGGGCCGAGGTGCTGGCCGACGAAGGTCGCGCGGCCTTCCGGACCCCAGCGCATGCCGGGATAGCTGTCCGGCTCGAAGTCCGGCTCGTTCTGGATGCTCACATAGTCCGTCGGCACGCCGTGCGCCGCCGCCGAGTCGATGTAGCGCCGGAAATATTCGGCGTAGACCGGATAAAATTCCGGCTTCAGCTGGCCCTGGATCATCGAGCCCGTGGTCTTCATCCAGCCCGGCGCGCTCCACGGAGAGGCCATGACTTTGAGGTCGGGGTTGATCGCCACGGCCTGACGGACAGTGGGGAAGACATACTCCTCCATCCGCGCCGTCGAGAAGCTCGCCAGCGTCGGGTCCGGCGCGTCAGCGAGGCTGTAATGATCGAGCGAAAAGTCCGAGGCGCCGATGGTTACGCGGGTGAAGCTGAAGCCGAGACCGCCGTCGTCGCGTCCGAACAGGTCGCGCAGCAGCGCGTCGCGCTGGCCGTCGGCGAGTTTCGTCTGGATCAACCAGGCCGAAGCGTCGGTGATGGCCGCGCCGAAGCCCACCATCTCCTGGAAGCGCCGGTTTGGGTCGACCGCGACCGCGGGCCCGGCCGGCTCGGTCGAGGGCTCGAACCTGAGGGGCGTCTGCTCCGCGAGCAGCCGGCTGCGGTCGCCCGAGGTCATCCAGACGCGAGCGGACGGCTCGACCGGCGCGCCGGCGCAGGCGGCCGCGCCCAGCGTCGCCAGACCGGCGCCGATCGCCAGCGCACGGCGCGCGAGCGTTGTGATTCGCCCTGACATGAGGGCCCTCCTCCCGTTGATCCTCAAGCTTCGCATTGGAAGCGCTTCCAATAGGAAGCCACTGGCGCGCCGCGTCAAGCGCTGGCGGTCGCAAGTCTCGGCGCAGCGCGACCGGCGGAGGCCCGGGCGACCACCGCGTGAGGCAATACAGTGAAGCGCCAGTCGACGCCCCGGCGCGTGCCCGCGAGCCGCTCGGCTATGATCCGGACCGCCTCGCCGCCCATGTCCTTCAGGGGCTGATGAACGGTGGCGAGGGGCGGCCAGACGATCTCCGACACGGGGGTGTCGTCGAAACCGGTGATCGACAGATGCCCCGGAACGTCCAGACCCCGGCCGTGCGCCGCCGACAGAGCCCCGGCGGCCATGTCATCGTTGGCGCAGACGAGGGCGGTCGGCGGCTCCGACTGATCGAACAGGCGGGCGGCGAGGACGCTGCCGGAGCGGAAAGTGAAGTCGCCCCGCACGACCGTCACCGCCGCGGCGTCCAGGCCGCGCTCGCCCAGGGCCCGTTTCAGCCCGTCAAGGCGCTGCTCCGCCGACAGGTGGCCCTCGATGCCGCTGATGAAGGCGAAGCGCCTGTGCCCGAGATCCAGCAGATGCCGGGCGATGTCGTAGCCGCCCGCCTCGTCGTCGATGCCCACCCCGTCAGCGGCCGACCGACCTGGCCCGCCGGGCGAGATGGTCGCGACCTCGCAGCCCTGCCGCCGGATTTCCTCGATCAGGGCGGGGTCGTCAGCGAACGGCGGCGTCAGGATCAGACCCTGGCAACGCTGGGTGGTCATCAGCTCCAGCACCTGCTCGCGCCGGTCGGGGCTCTGCTGCGGCACGTGGCGGGTCATCAACTGGAAACCGAGCGACAGGCACTGGCGCAGCGCGCCGAGCTCCAGGGCGGAGGCGTAGAAGGAGTTGGGTTCCGCCTCGAGGTCCGAAGCCAGGATCAGAGCCAGCATGCGGCTGCCGCCGCCGGCCAGCGAGCGCGCCTGCGGATTGACCCGGTAGTTCAGGGCCGCCACCGCCGCCAGCACCCGCGCCCGCACGGCCTCACGGACGTTGGGCCCGCCGTTGAGCACGCGCGACACGGTGGTGCGGCCGACGCCGGACTGGCGGGCCACATCGTCGATGGTCGGTCTTCTGGACGTCAACGTCGCTCCCCACGGACAAGGCCCGCGTCCTTCCGCGTCGCCAGGCTCTACAATAGGTCGACGCGGCGCGCAGGGCGACCTCATATGTCGTGATGATCGCCCCCGCCGCCGAATCGTCGCCGTCCCACCGATCCCGCTGGTTCATCCTCGGCTACGGCGCAGCCCAGGCCGGAGCCTTCATCTGCTTCATTCCACTCCTGACGCTGTTGCTGCCCGGCAAGGCCGAGTTGATCGGTGGCGCAGACAAGGCCCTGCTGCTCAGTCAGATGGCCATGCTGGGCGGGCTGACCGCCGCGATCGCCAATTTGCTGTTCGGCAGCCTGAGCGACCGCACCCGGGGGCCGCTCGGCCGGCGTCGACCGTGGATTCTCGCCGGGCTGGCGCTGGTCGCCATGGCGATGGTCCTGATCGGCAGTGCGAGCAATGCGTTGCAGTTGGCCTTGGGCGTGGTGGCCTTCCAGCTGGCGGTCAACGCCCTCTACGCGCCGCTCACCGCCCTGGTCCCGGACATGGTGGCGGACGCCCAGAAGGGGCTCATCTCGGCCTGGGCCGGCGCCGCC
The DNA here is from genome assembly GCA_035654315.1 of Brevundimonas sp. Classification (GTDB taxonomy): domain Bacteria; phylum Pseudomonadota; class Alphaproteobacteria; order Caulobacterales; family Caulobacteraceae; genus Brevundimonas. The sequence goes on along the minus strand of DASRXE010000245.1, from coordinate 10,179 downwards.
CTGCCCGTCGCCAATCTGTTCACGGCGGTTGTGGTGACCCGCCTGGCCGGCGCGCCCCCGGTCCAGTTCGCCGTCGTCGTCGCCGTAGCCGCGATGATGATCCTGCCCTTCGCCCTGACCCTGCGCGAGCCCCGCCTGCCCCGCCCCGCGGCGCCTCGCCCGCGGCTGTCCTTCGACGCCCTGAAGGACCGACGGTTCTTCTGGACCTTCGTGTCGCGCCTGCTGGTCGAGAGCGCCGTGGCGGTCAACACCCTCTATCTGTTGTTCCTGCTGCAGGACCTGCCCGGCGCGAGGCCGCGCGGGTGGTCCGCCCTCGAGCTGTTCGGCGCCCTGCTGATCGCCTCCACCGTCGCGGCGGCGCTCGGCGGCTTCATTGGCGGCGTGGGCTCGGACCGGCTGCGAAGACGCCGGGTCTTCGTCGTCGCCGGCGGCCTCGGCATGGCCGCAGCCCTGGCCCTGATGGTCGTCTGGCCGGCGTGGCCCGGGCCGTTGGCGGGCCAGTTGCTGTTCGGCGCCGCCCACGGCGTGCACGCCACCACCGTCGCCGCCATGACGGCCGAGATCCTTCCGGATCGGGCCACGGCGGGGCGGGATCTGGGCGTGATGAACATGGCGATCGCCCTGCCGCAGAGCCTGGCCCCGGCCTCCGCCGCCATCCTGTTGGGTCTAGGTCTGCCGCTGACCGCCGTCTTCATGGCCGCGTCCGTCGCCGCCCTGACCGCCGCCGCCGTCCTCACGCCGCTCAGACGTCTGACCTGAGCGCGTCAGCCGCCGACGCCCGGTGAGCATCCGGCCCTCACTCCCACTCGATCGTCCCCGGCGGCTTTGACGTCACGTCGTAGACGACCCGGTTGACCCCCCGCACCTCGTTGACGATCCGCGTGGCGGTCCTGCCCAGCACGTCCCAAGGGAATTCGAAGAAATCCGCCGTCATGCCGTCGGTGGAACTGACAGCTCTCAACGCCAGCACCTTCTCATAGGTGCGGGCGTCGCCCATGACGCCGACGGTCTTGACCGGCAGCAGGACGGCGAAGGCCTGCCAGATCTGGTCGTAGAGGCCGGCCTTGCGGATTTCCTCAAGATAGATGGCGTCGGCCTGCTGCAGGGTCTCGACGGCGTCGGGCGTGATCTCTCCGGGGATGCGGATAGCGAGGCCCGGGCCGGGGAACGGGTGGCGGCCGACGAAGGCGTCGGTGAGGCCGAGCTCGCGACCGAGAGCCCGGACCTCGTCCTTGAACAGTTCGCGCAGGGGTTCGACCAGCTTCAGCTTCATGAAGTCGGGCAGACCGCCGACGTTGTGGTGGCTCTTGATGACGTGGGCTTTGCCACTGGACGACGAGACGCTCTCGATCACGTCCGGATAGAGGGTGCCCTGGGCGAGGAATTCGGCGCCCTCGATCTTGCCAGCCTCGCGGTCGAAGATCTCGATGAAGACCCGGCCGATGGTCTTGCGCTTGGTCTCGGGGTCCGATTGGCCGGCCAGCGCACCGAGGAATTCCTTAGACGCATCAACGTGGATCAGCGGAATGTTGTAGTGTTCCCTGAACAGGGTCGTGACCTGTTTCGCCTCGTCCTTGCGCAGCAGGCCGGTGTCGACGAAGACGCAGGTCAGCTGGTCGCCGATGGCCTCGTGGATCAGGACGGCGGCGACCGACGAGTCGACCCCTCCGGACAGGCCGCAGACGACCTTGGCCGAGCCGACCTGTTCGCGAATCTGGGCGATCTTCTCGTCGCGATAGGCGGCCATGGTCCAGTCGCCCTTCAGCCCGGCGATGCCGTGGGTGAAGTTCTTCAGCATCGTCGCGCCGCGCGGGGTGTGCATCACCTCGGGGTGGAACTGGACGCCGTAGAAGCGCCGGGTCTCGTCGGCGATAACGGCGTAGGGCGAGCCGGGCGAGGTCGCCACGACGTCGAAACCCTCGGGGATGGCCATGATCTTGTCGCCGTGGCTCATCCAGACGGCCTCGTCCTCGCCGACCGCCGCGAGGCCCGCCAGCAGGGGCGAGGCCTTCTGGACGGTGATGCCGGCGCGGCCGAACTCACGGTGATGGCCGCCCTCGACCTTGCCGCCCAGCTGTTCGCACATGGTCATCTCGCCGTAGCAGATGCCCAGCACCGGCACGCCGGCCTCGAACACCGCCTGCGGGGCGCGGGGGCTGCCCTCCTCGTGGACGCTCTCGGGGCCGCCGGACAGGATGATCGCAGCGGGGCTCATGGCCTCCATAGCCGCCTCCGCCTTGGCGTAGGGATGGATCTCGCAATAGACGCTAGCCTCGCGCAGGCGGCGTGCGATCAGCTGGGTCACCTGGCTGCCGAAATCGACGATCAGGACCTTCTGGTGATCAGCGGGGGCGGTCATGCGGGCTCCGTGGCGGGAAAGAGGATTGGGCTCACGCCCGCCGCTCGTAGAGGGCGAGGAAGAAGCCGTCGGTGTGGGTCGAAGCGGGCGAAAGGCGCAGGCGATGACCGGCGGCGATGGCCGCAAGGCGGTCGCGGGCGCCGTCGGTCAGATTCCGGGAAGCCAGCGCAGTCGACACCGGGAGCGGCTGGAAGTCGGGATGCGCCGCCTCGAACGCGTCGGTTGTCGCCTCATTCTCGCGGGTCACCATGGAGCAGGTCACATAGGCCAGCCGGCCGCCCGGCTTCACCAGCTGCGCGGCCTGATCGAGAATCCGCAGCTGGAGGGCGTGGAGGCGCTCGACCTCATCCGGCTTGAGCCGCCAGGCGTCCTCGGGACGGCGGCGCCAGGTGCCCGAGCCGCTGCACGGCGCGTCGACGAAGACGAGGTCGGCCTTGCCGTTGAATTCCTCGACCCCGCCGCCGTTCTGGCCGATCAGGCGCAAGTCGGCGGCGACGCCGGCGCGCTGCAGGCGTGGCCGGATGTTGTCGAGCCGCTTCTGGACGACGTCGCAGGCGATGAGCCGCATGCCCGCTGCCAGCGGAGCGACGCGAGCGGCGGCGGCTTCATCCGCGCCGGTCGGGGACCAGCCGGCAGGCCTCGGCGCGCGAACTTCGGAGGGATCGACGTCGGGCAGCGCCTGCACGGCCAAGGCGAGAGTCTTGCCACCGCCCCCGGCGCAATAGTCGACGACGATGCTGTCGGGGGTGAAGTCGAGGCCCGATCCGGCGAGCCAGGTGACGATCTGGCTGCCCTCGTCCTGGATCTCGATATGGCCGGCCTTGAAGGCTTCCAGCGCCTGGACGTTGGGCGGCGGCTCGGACGACAGGCGCAGGCCGTGGGCCGACCACGGCGTCGGCTCCGGCGACAAGCCGGCGGCGGTCAGTTCGGAGGCGACGGCATCGACCGGAGCCCGGGCCGTGTTGACGCGGAGGTCGATCGGCGCGCGGGGGGCCATCAGTTCGCGGGCCTCTTCGCTCCAGCGGTCGCCGAAGGTCGCCTTGAAGTCCTCGACCACGAACTCGGGCAGGCCGGCGGCGACCCAGCCGGGCAGATCCCCTTCCCCGGCCGTGATGCGGGCGCGTTCCTGTTTCGACAGCGGGCGCGGGCCGTAGCCTTCGCCGGAGTGCAGGGCCTCGATCTCTTCGAGCGACAGGCCGTCGATCAGGGCCAGCGAGCCGATCACCAGCGCCCGGCCGTCCTCGCGACCGCCCATGGCCCAGACGAGGCGACCGCGGGCGCGCAGGACGCGGTAGACGCGATCAGCGACGGCCCGGCGGTCCTTGGAGCCGGCGTAGCGGTTGGCGGCGCCCCAGGCCTTGAGCACGACCTCCGCCGGGGCGCGCCCCTGGGCGATGCTGTCGAGGACGGAGGCGGCGGCGGCGAGGCGGGCGGCTGGGGTCAAGTCAGGCTTTCAAAGGAACAGGGCGGCGATGATCAGCAGCAGCCCGCCGGTGGCGATCAGCCAGACCAGCGAACGAATGTTGGGCACGCCGAAGGCGTAGAGCGGCAGGTAGATCAGCCGCCCGAAGAAGTAGAGGTGAGCGCCGAGGGCGGTCAGCGTTCCGTCCTTACTGGCGATATGCGCCATGATGACGGCGGCGGCGAAGATCGGCAGGGTCTCGAACAGATTGGACTGGGCCCGGATCAGGCGACCGGCGACCTTGCCCGGCGGCGGGACCGCCGTGTCGCGCGGGCCGGCGTTCCATTTGCCGCCGAGTTCGGCGGTGCGCGCCACACCCGCCGCCCCGATCTGGACCAGCGCCAGGATCAGGGTAAAGGCCAGCATGATGAACTCGGGCGTCATATCCATGGCCTGTCGTTCCCTCCCCTAGCCCTGCCGGTAGTTCGGCGCCTCGCGCGTGATCATCACGTCGTGGACGTGGCTTTCCCGCAGACCGGCGCCGGTGATGCGCACGAACCGCGCCCGCTCCTGGAAATCGGCGATGGTGGCGGCGCCGACATAGCCCATGGCGGCGCGCAGCCCCCCGACCATCTGATGCAGCACCGGCGCGATCGGCCCCTTGTAGGGCGTCTGGCCCTCAATGCCCTCGGGCACCAGCTTCTGGGTGTCCTCGACTTCCTTCTGGAAATAGCGGTCGGCCGATCCGGCCCCCATGGCCCCGACGGAGCCCATGCCGCGGTACGACTTGTAGGACCGGCCCTGGTACAGGAAGACCTCGCCCGGACTCTCGTCCGTGCCCGCGAACATCGAGCCCATCATGGCCGCCGAGGCGCCGGCCGCGATGGCCTTGGCCAGATCGCCCGAATATTTGATGCCGCCGTCGGCGATGACCGGCGCGCCGCTCTCGCGGGCGGCCCGGACCGCTTCCATGACGGCGGTCAGCTGGGGCACGCCGACGCCCGCGACGATGCGGGTGGTGCAGATCGAACCGGGGCCGATGCCGACCTTCACCGCGTCCGCGCCCGCATCGATCAGGGCCCGGGCGGCGTCATAGGTGGCGACGTTGCCGGCGATGATCTGGATGCGATTCGATTCGCGCTTGATGCGCTCGACCACGCGCGAGACCTGCACCGAGTGGCCGTGGGCGGTGTCGATGACGACCACGTCCACCCCCGCGTCCGCCAGCGCCATGGCCCGCTCATAGCCGACGTCGCCGACAGACGAGGCGGCGCCGACCAGCAGCCGACCCTGGTCGTCCTTGGCGGCGTGGGGGTGAGCCTGAGCCTTCTCGATGTCCTTCATCGTGATCAGGCCGGTGGCGCGATAGGCCTCGTCGACGACGATGACCCGCTCGATCTTGCGATCGCGCAGCAGGGCCAAGGCCTCGTCCCGTCCGGCGCCCTCGCGCACCGTGATCAGGTCGCCCGAGGTCATCAGCTCGGCGGCCTTGCGGTTCGGGTCGGTGTCGAATCGCATGTCGCGGTTGGTCAGGATGCCGACAAGCTTGCCGGTGGCGGGATCGACGACCGGAAAGCCGCTGATCTTCTTCTTGGCGCGAATGTCGCGGATTTCACCGAGCGTGGTCTGCGGCGTGATGGTCACGGGATTGATGACCATGCCGCTTTCGTAGCGCTTCACCTCGCGCACCATGTCGGCTTGTTCCTCGACCGTCATGTTGCGGTGGAGGACGCCCAGACCGCCGGCCTGGGCCATGGCGATGGCGAGGCGGCTTTCGGTGACCGTGTCCATGGCGGACGAGGTCAGCGGGATGTTCAGCCTGATGTCGCGGGTGAGCTTCGTCGAGACGTCCGCGTCGGCGGGCATGATCTCTGACGGGCCGGGTTCCAGCAAAACATCGTCGAAGGTGAGCCCTTCGCGTATCTCCATGAGGAGTCTCCGTTTTGCGGGCCGCGTATAGCGGTGGAAGGCGGGGAACCGCAAGGCCCGCCCGGGCCTATGTTGACGATAAGAAGATTTGCCTTGCCGGATGCGGCGCCGGCCCCACATCTGAAGGACGAATGGTCCGACTGTTGATCAGCACCGCCCGCCGCCTCGCGCTCAAGATCGCGAGTTATGGCGTGATGCACCTGGTGGTGGCGATCCTCGTCGCCTTTGCCATCACGCGCGACTGGCGGCTGGCCCTGGCGGTCGGCGTGGTCGAGCCCTTCTTCCAGACCATCGCGTATTCGATCCACGACCGCGTCTGGCACCGGATCGAGCGGCGGGGGATGCTTTCGGGCGTCGAGGAGGCGTCGGAGGCGTTCACGGCCCGTCTCGGCATGATGACGCCGGAAGAGCAGAACCGGGCGCATGGCGGCGCGGCGCCTTGCGGGCATAGCCACGCCCTGCCCCGCTCGCTGAAGCAAATCGCCCTGAAGACAGTCACCTATGGCGTGATGCATTTCGCCGTGGCGGTGGCCGTCGCCTACGCCCTGACCCAGAATTGGCGGCTGGCGCTGGCCATCGGTGTTATCGAGCCGCTGGTCCAGACGGTGTTCTTCACCGTCCACGACCGGATCTGGACACGGATCGAGGCGCGCAAGGCGCGGGCGGCGCAGGTGGCGCGCGCCTAACGCCGGTTCATCGCAACGAGAAACACCTCGGCGCTGTCCTTCCGGCTCGACTCCGGCTTGACGTATTTCACCGTCTCGAACTCGGCGCGCAGCCGGGCCAGCACGCCGCCGGCATCGCCGCCCTGGAAATTCTTCGACACGAAATGCCCCCCCGGCTTGAGCGTGCGGATGGCGAAGTCGGCGGCGATCTCGATCAGGGCGATGATCTTCAGGTGGTCGGTCTGGCGGTGACCGACGGTGTTGTGGGCCATGTCAGACAGCACGAGGTCGGGCGCGCCGCCCAAAAGCTCCATCATCTGCTTGTCGACGCCGGGATGGGTGAAGTCGGCCTGGATCAACTCCGCGCCCGGGATCGGCTCGATCGGCAACAGGTCGACGCCGACGACGGCCTTGGCGCCCCTCTTCAGCGCCACCTGAACCCAGCCACCGGGCGCGGCGCCGAGGTCGATGACGCGGCTGCCGGGCTTGATCAGATGGAAACGGTCGTCGATCTCCAGAAGCTTGAAGGCCGCGCGGCTGCGCCAGCCCTCGGCGCGGGCCTTCTCCGACCATTTGTCGGAAAGCTGGCGCTTGATCCACTGCTGGCTGGACATCGACTTGGTGTCCGCCGTCTTCATCTTCGTGCCCATGCCGCGCCCGGCCGCTGTCCCGCCGGAAGGCGGGCGGACCATGCGGCGGCGTTCGGGCTTGGGATCGTCTTCGGACATGGGAGGGCTATGCCCCGCCTGAGAAGTCTTGGGAATAGTTCGCCTTGCCGCTAGCATCGCCGCATGTGCAAGCGGGAGCTACAGGTCAGCCCGCCAGCTCCCGAACAGACGCGATTCCAGGACGGCCAATGTGTAGCCAATACCAGGTCAAGCTGCCGCTCCATATTGTCGAAGCGTCATTCAGCCATACGCGTTTCCCCCTGCGCTTCCCCCAGGGCCGTCCGAATATCGAGCCACGCGATCAGGTGACCATTGGCGACACCGGGGTCATCGTGACGGGTCAGGACGACGGCGCCGCCCTGCTGAGCATGCCTTTCTCCTGGAAGGGACCGAACGGCCGGCCCGTTTTCAACTTTCGCTCGGATGGACGCCGCTTCGACAGCGCCCGCCGCTGCCTGGTTCCGGCCTCCGGCTTCTTCGAGTTCACCGACGCTCTGCCCGGCCAAAAACGCAAGACGCGCTGGCGGTTCACCCTAGCCGGTTCCGACTGGTTCTGGATGGCCGGCATCGTCCGCGACGGCGGCTTCGCCCTGCTGACCACCGCGCCCGGCGACGACATCGCGCCCTATCACGATCGGCAAATCATCGTCCTGCCGCCTGAGCAAGGCGTGGACTGGCTCACCCTGTCGCGACCCGAGGCCGACCTGCTACGCCCCTTGCCCAAAGGGACGCTTGAGGTCGAACGCGACTTCCCGCCGCCCGAACTGATCTGACGCTTCGGGGTTTCACCCGTCATGCGCCGACTGTAAGAGCGGCCCAACCTCAAACAGGAGCGCGCCGATGGCCGAAACCCTCACCTTCACTCTCGACACCGGCGACGGCGAAGGCCGTGACGTGGTCATCAAGCTGCGCCCCGATCTCGCCCCCGGCCACGTCGCCCGCATCACTGAGCTGGCGAGCGAAGGCTTCTATGACGGCGTGGTCTTCCACCGCGTCATCGCCGGCTTCATGGCCCAGGGCGGCGATCCGACCGGCACCGGCACATCGGGCTCGAGCAAGCCGAACCTGAAGGCCGAATTCTCTTCGGAATCGCACGTGCGCGGCGTCTGCTCGATGGCGCGGACCTCGGATCCGAACAGCGCCAACAGCCAGTTCTTCATCTGCCTGGACGACGCCACCTTCCTCGACCGCCAGTACACGGTCTGGGGCGAGGTCATCGAGGGCATGGACAACGTCGATGCCCTGCCCAAGGGCGAGCCGCCCCGGTCGCCGGGCAAGATCGTCAAGGCGACGGTGAACTGAAGCCGTGATCTCCGGTGCGGTTCGCGAGGAGCTGATCGCGCGCTACGGCGAACCGCACCGGCGTTACCACACCATGGCGCACATCGAAGATTGCCTGGCCCAGGCCGCCGCCTCGACAGACCTGAGCCCGTCGGATCGCGCGCTGATCGAGGCCGCCATCTGGTTTCATGACGCGATCTACGATCCCACGCGCGCCGACAACGAAGCCGAGAGCGCCCGGCTGGCGCGCGACCGATTGAGCGCCGCCGGCGCGTCCGAGCACCTCATCGGGGAGGTCGAGCGGCTGATCCTGCTGACTGCGGGGCATGCCGTGGAGCCGAGCGATCGGATCGGGGCTCGCCTCGTCTCTATCGACCTGTCGATCCTGGGCGCCGAGCCCGGGCGCTACGACGCCTACGCCCGCGCCATCCGCGAGGAATACGCCCATGTGCCGGAACCGGCCTACCGGGCCGGGCGGGCGGCGATCATGGCGCGGTTTCTCGACAGCGACCGGTTGTTCCCGGACCCGGCCTGGGCCAAGCGGTGCGAGGCGCGAGCCAGAGCGAACATCCGACGCGAGATCGGGGCTCTCGCGGCCTGATCCGCTATTCGATCTCGACGACCTCGACCCGGGCGCCGTTGAGGACCAGGGCGATCTCGCCGCGCTTGAGCTTGAGAGCGTCCTCGCCGAACAGCTGGCGGCGCCAGCCGTGCAGGGCGTCGACGGGGGCCTCGTCGTCCAGCGCGATCTTCTCGAGGTCGGCGACGTTGGCGATCAGCTTGGTGGCGACGCCGGCGTTGTCGCTCTTGGCCTTGAGCAGCACCTTGAGCAGTTCGACCACCGACGGCGGCGCGGGCTGGTTATGCGCCGGGCGCTCCAGCTTGGGCGCATGGGCTTCAGGATCGGCCAGCACCCGCTTCAGCTCGGCCGTGAGTTCGAGACCGAGGCGGGAGGCGCCGAAGCCCTTGGGCACCGAGCGCAGCCGGTTGAAGGCGTCCGCATCGGTCGGGCCCTGGGCCGCGATCTCGTCGATCGCCTCGTCCTTGAGGATGCGGCCGCGCGGCTGATCGCGTTCCTGCGCCGCCCGTTCGCGCCACACCGCCGCCGCCACGAACGCGGCGAGGTATTTGGCGGAATATTTCTTGGGCTTCAGCCGCTTCCACGCCTTTTCGGGGTCCGTGTCGTAGAGGGCCGGATCGGTCAGATCCTCCATCTCGGCCATGACCCAGCTGAGGCGTCCGTCCTTTTGCAGGCGGTCGCGCAGCTTGGGATACAGGGCCGCCAGGTGGGTGACATCGCCCAGCGCATAGGTCAGCTGGGCGTCCGACAGCGGGCGGCGGGCCCAGTCGGTGAAGCGGCTGCCCTTGTCGACCTCCTGACGCAGCATCTGGCGCACCAGCGCCTCATACGAGACCTGATCGCCGAAGCCGGCGGCCATGGCGGCGACCTGGGTGTCGAACATCGGCTTGGGCATGGCGCCCAGCTTGACGAAGATCTCGGTGTCCTGCCGGGCCGCGTGGAACACCTTGATGATCTTCGGATCACGCAGCAGGTCGAGGAAGGGCTCGAGGTCCAACCCCTCGGCCATCGGATCGATGATGGCGGCGTCCGTGGCCGAGGCGGCCTGGATCAGGCACAGGCGCGGCCAGTAGGTCGTCTCCCGCATGAACTCGGTGTCGACCGTGATGAAGGGCTGGTTCGCGAGCTTTGCGCAGAAGTCGCGCAGCGCCTCGGTGGTGGTGATCGGCGTCATTGGGATGCTATAGCCCCGCGCACCGCGGTTGTGGCAAGAGCCGCCGCACAAATCCGCCCACTGATTCAGGCCCGTGACCGATGAGCGACACCCCCGAAAGCCTGCGCAACGGCCTGACCTA